>JALFRH010000253.1 GCA_022785155.1 Spirochaetales bacterium | reverse complement strand
ACAGGCGATGCTGATTTGTGTGCTGCGGCAGGGGTCCCTCTTAGGAAATTCGAAGGCCCTATGCAGCCATCTTCCATGTGCTTTATCCTTTCCGGAGTGGATACGAAGTCCCCTTTGTTGAAAGATGTGATCCACCATTCAAGGCAGGGAGTCAATTGTCAATCGGAAAAAGTAAGGGAAAAACTCCTTGAGTTGTCAAAAAACATGGATGTACCAAATTTTGGCGGCCCTTGGTTCTGTACGGTACTCCATGAAGGTTCTGTTGCCGTGAATATGACAAGAATAGGAACAGATGCATGTAACAACAGGGATTTTGCCTCTGCAAACTTTTCTTTAAGAAAAGACGTTTTCCGATTTGTGCAGATTCTCAGGGAAAACTTTGATGAATTCAAGGACGCTTATGTCTCTGCTACTCCTGCACAGGCAGGCATCAGGGAGTCAAGGCATATTATCGGAGTCCATACGATAACCGCAGAAGAATATCTTAATGCATATAAGTATGAAGACAGCGTTTCAAGATCCTCTCATCCGATTGATATCCACGCTCCTAATGGAGAGAGCCAGAGATGTTCCTTCCTAAAAAAAGCTGCTTATGTACCATACAGAGCTTTGATAAACAGCGATTATCCTAATCTAATGGTTGCAGGCAGAACACTATCTGCAGAAAAAGAGGCATTTGCATCTTTGAGGGTTCAGGCAAGCTGTATGGGTATAGGACAGGCTGCAGGTGTGGCATCAGCCCTTTCATCTATGACTGGATTCAAACTACAGGATATAGATTATTCTATTTTGGTGAATAAACTTAAAAAAATGGGAGCAATCCTAGAATAAAATAAAGAATTATCTTATAAGTTATTACAAAAGGACGATTATATGGGCGTTAATCCCAATATTCTTGACGTTGCCAAGGTTGCAGGTGTTTCTGCAGCCACAGTAAGTCATGTAATTAATGGAACAAAGCAGGTAAGTGAAAAAACCAAGGGAACTGTATTGAAGGCAATACGGGATCTTGGGTATAAGCCGAATATGGCCGCAAGGACATTTAAGACAGGTAAGACAAAACTGATAGCCTTTGTTGTTCCGGATATTGCAAACTCGTTCTTTGCCACTCTTATTGAAGAAATTGAGAATGTCTTGGCTGAAAAAGGCTTTAAATTGATGATCCTCAACACAAAGGAAACGAAAAAAAGAGAGATAGACAACATCAATGCCGTATCTTCAGGTATGGTTGACGGCTTCTTGATCGCTTCCACAATGGAGGATTACAGTGAACTAGAGGGAGTGCTTCCTGAGAATATTCCTGCCGTGTTCATCGATAGAAAACTCCCTCACTGTACAAGAGACACCATTACAGTAAACTGTTATGAAGCAGTGGAGACAGGTATAAAATTCTTAATAGAAAAGGGACACAAAAAGATTGGATATATTACAGGCCTCTCCAGAATATCCACCACAACAGAAAGACTTCTGGCTTATGAGAATGTAATGAAAGCCAATGGACTTTATGATGAATCCTTGGTTAAGGTGGGCGATTCAATGAGCCACTGTGTGGATTCCCATCTTACATCCCTTTTGGAAAATGGCTGTACCGCCATTTGCATTGCAAACAATGTTATGGCGACAGAAGCAATGATGCTTATGAGTAAAAAGGGTATTCTTCCAGGTCGTGATGTGGAGCTTTTGGGTTTCAAAGATAGCGATTTGGCCCAGTATGGCCTCCAGCATATGAGTTTGGTCTGTCAACCTACCAAGGAATTGGGAAAACTTGCGGGGCATCAGATTCTAGATTTGATCGAAACTCCGGGAAAAATGGCATCGTCTATTCTTTTAAACGCCACATTCCAACCGCGTAACTAAGAAGAGCCTGGTTTTCCCAGGCTCTCTGTTTTATGCCAAAACGCTTCTGATTCCGTTTTTCTTTATTTTCACAAGGATATCTTCAATATCTTTTATCAGTTCATCGCTGGCATAATTGTTGTCCAATCCTGCTTCCAAAAGAAAAGCTTTTGCATCATCTTTCTTTTCCTTTAGTGTTTCTGCTTTTGGATCATCCAATGGCATTGGGTTTCCTTCTTTGTCCTTGAAAGAATAGAAATACTGCCAAAGAGCAAGGGATGTGATTATATAATGATGCTTTTTCCCATCTCTCAGAGTCTCTTCCAATGGCCTAATAATAGCATTTGCAATCTTCTTGGAACCATCTGAAGCCAGACGAAGAATAGTATCTGCAATATATGGATTGGAGAATCTTCCAATCAGCTGATCCTTATATCTATTGAGATCCACTCCAGGAACAGGGGAAAGTGTATCTGTCATTTCTTCCATGTATCCATCTCTTATGAAGTGTCTGATGTCTTTATCCAAGGCTGCCTCATGTACCATTTTTATATTGCACATATAGGAGGGGTAGGAAAGGGCGGAGTGGGCACCGTTAAGTAGTCTTATCTTCAT
>JALFRH010000231.1 GCA_022785155.1 Spirochaetales bacterium | reverse complement strand
AATAAGGAGAATTTATCTATGACAAAAACAATGCATATCGAAGGAATGATGTGTGGCCACTGTGAAGCAAGAGTCAAGAAGACCCTTGAAGCGATTTCCGGTGTCAAGAGCGCTGTGGTCAGCCACAAAGACGGCACAGCTGTTGTTGAACTTGAGAAGGATGTTCCATCTTCAACTCTTAAAGAAGCAGTTGAAGCCCAGGACTATAAAGTGACTGGAATCGAAGGCTGAATCTATTAGGTATTACTTTTCATTCTAAGAAATGACAAAGTAATAAAATTGAGGATGATTGATTATATCTTTCATCCTCTTTTTTTACAGAACTAAAGGTTGTTATGGATTAATTCTTTTCAACAAGAGAAAAAAGCGGCCTTCATTATTGAAGACCGCCTATGAGTAGTCAACCCTTATGTACTTCGAAATATGCTTGGCTGTATTTACATACAGGGCAGACATCAGGAGCCTTTGTGCCCACCACAATGTGACCACAGACTCTGCATTCCCAAATTGTCAAGGAGCTCTTTTCAAAGACGCTCTTCATTTTTACGTCATTGAGAAGTCTTCGATATCTCTCCTCATGTCTCTTTTCGATTTCTCCTACCTTGCGGAAGGTTTCTGCAATTTCATAGAAGCCTTCTTCGTCTGCTTCCCTGGCCATTCTTGCATACATGTCGGTCCATTCGTAGTTTTCACCTTCAGCTGCAGCCAGAAGATTTTCTGCTGAAGAATTAATGTGACCTAGAGCCTCAAACCAGATTCTTGCATGTTCCTGCTCATTTCTTGCTGTCTTCAAGAAAATCTCTGCAAGTTCCTCGTAGCCCTCTCTTTCTGCTACCTTGGCAAAGAAAGTGTACTTGTTTCTTGCCTGGCTTTCACCGGCAAATGCTTCAAGAAGATTCTTCTCAGTTTTAGTTCCGGCATAGAGATTGCCGACATCTTTCTTTTCCTCAACCTTTTCAAAGGCAGAGGCGGGCTGCCTGCATACAGGGCAGGTGAAGTCTTTTGGAAGCTCATCGCCTTCATAGACATAGCCGCAGACCTTACATTTCCATTTGGCCATTTTTTTATCTCCTTGTTTTAAATCTTTACTTCTATCAACATATGCCGTATGGAGCATTCTTTCTGCCAAAGGAGAAAGAGGTTTGCCATAGAAATTCTTATAAAGCTCCACAATCTCCTTGTTTTCATGGCTGAATCTCTCTTTCATCTCATGGTCTCTGGTATAAATGGAGGATATTCTGGCTTTTCTCACTTCATCAGGATCCTTTGAAAAATCCTTTGGTTGACCACCTCCTCCAATACAGCCTCCTGGGCATGTCATGACTTCGATCAGATGATAGACTTTACCGCTCTTTTCCATATCTTCGATAAATTTCTTTGCATTTGCTGTTCCGTATATGACTGCCGTTCGAAGAGTAACATCTCCGACCTGTATTTCATTCTCCCTTATACCTTGGTATCCTCTTACTTCCTTTAGTTCCGCATTCTCAGGGTTTTTTCCCGTAAGAAGATATGTTGCTGTTCTAAGGGCGGCTTCCATGACTCCACCAGTGTTTCCAAAAATTACACCGGCCCCTGAGGCTTCACCTAGCGGAGAGTCGAAAGGCATATCAGACAAAGAGATGAAGTCAACGCCTTCCTCTTTTGCCCAAAGGGCAAGTTCTCTTGTAGTAATTACATGATCCATATCACGCATATCTGGTTTTCCAAGATACTTGCCTGCGGAATTCATTTCGCTTCTTCTTATCTCCATTTTCTTTGCTGTACATGGAGTAAGCGCTACGTTTATGATCTTCTCCGGATCCAATCCGATTCTTGAGGCAAAATATGTCTTGATGGTAGGCCCCTGCATGCCTATAGGGCTCTTTGCTGAAGATAGATTTGGAATCTTATCAGGCATATAAGTCTCTACATACTTCACCCAACTAGGACAGCAGGAGGTAAATTGAGGAAGAACTCCTCCATTCTGTATCCTATCTATAAGCTCACTGGCTTCTTCGCAGATTGTAAGATCTGCAGAGAAATTGGTATCCAGTACATAGTCCACACCCAATTTCTTAAGAAGGGCCACCATTTTACCCTCTGTGAAGGTTCCTGGAGGTAAGCCGAACTCTTCTCCTATTGCAACTCTTACAGAAGGGGAGGTGCTGACTATTACAGTGCCTCTCTTCTCTTTGACCATTCTTCTTACTTCCTGATATTCGTATTTTTCCGTAATGCTACCTGTGGGGCAGGAATTGGCGCACTGGCCACAGTTTATACATATTGCTTTGTTCCCGGTATCTTCAAAGCTATAAGTCCCATGGACTCCGATATATTCTGTGCAGACATTCTTGCACATTCCGCACTTGATGCATTTATCTTCATGCCTCATAATGCTGGGATTATCTTTTTCGATTGGTACTCTTACTGAAAGTGGAAGGTGTTCCATGACAAATATCCTTTTCTCCCTATGTTATAAATCTATTTCTTTTTTGGGTGTAGTGGATAATTGTGTTGTTTATGAGAATAATTCATGCTTTTTTCTATAAACAAGACAATAGGCAATAAAAAACGGATCCGAAGATCCGCTTATCCATTATTCCCCCAAGCCTATCGCGCACTTTGGAGTAAGTAGGCCGACCCTGTCCACCGGCTTGAAGAGTGCTGCTTTTCCACAGCTTCCAGTAAGATCAATCCACCTTTCTATGAATGACTTTACATTCTCTTCAACTTCCATCATGAGATTGATGTATCCGATCTTAGGGTTCTCCTCAAGTCTCTTTCTTGTATACTCCCTCATTGAAACAAGAACATCCGTAACCATGTTTACCTTGTTGATTCCAGATTCTACGGCTTTGAGAATATTTTCGTCGCCGCTTCCGGATCCTCCATGAAGAGCAATAGGCATATTATTAGTAGCTTCCTTTACTTCTCTTATTCTCTGAAAATTAATATGTGGAATAAGCCCTTTAGGATACTCTCCATGAGCTGTTCCTACAGCAATGGCCAGACAGTCCACGCCTGTTTCCTTGGCAAAGCGCTGGGCATCAAGGGGATCTGTGTAGATGGATTCATCCTTCTCATCCCCATTGGCAGCAATACCGACGTGTCCAAGTTCACCTTCTATTCCCATTCCAAACTCATGGCAGATGGATGCGATTTTCTTTGTCTGGACAATATTTTCTTCAAATGAGAGTAAGGACCCATCGAACATAATGGAAGAAAACCCGTTGCGAAAAGCATATAAAAGTCTTTCAGGATCGTTGCCATGGTCTAGACAAGTTGCAATAGGAACGGTTGAATACTCTGCCATAATCTTGATCATTGGTATAATAAGCTCTGCCTTAGCATGCTGTCTCATCATGTTCTGGCCCAGCAGTAAGTTGATAGGTGCTTTTTTCTCCTCTGCCGCCCTAACCATGCCTCTTGCAGATTCCAAGTTGATTGGACTTGTTGCAAGGACTGCATAATTGTTTTGTGCGGCATTAGTTAGTATTGTCT
>JALFRH010000161.1 GCA_022785155.1 Spirochaetales bacterium | reverse complement strand
TCGACAGACTTGAGAGTTACGTTGAACTCTGTCTGCTCTTCAACAGCTTCAGCTGCACCAGCAGCAGGACCAGCAGCAACAGCAGCAGCTGCAGCAACAACACCAAACTTCTCTTCCATCATCTTGATGAGTTCAGAGACTTCCATAACGCTCATAGCTGCGATGGATTCTAGGATTTCTTCTTTTGTAGCCATATTATCTTCTCCTTATAAAGTTTTTTTTGACGGTCTAGCAGGTTACGCGAAGACTAGGACCGTATTGTTTTTAGTTTTCTGAAGCGACTCCACCCTTGGACTCTACATAAGCCAAAAGTGTAGCAGCAAGCTTCTGTACAGGAGCCTTCATTGTTCCCATGAGGGAAGCGATGAGTTCCAGCTTTGTAGGAAGCTTGGAGATTGCTTCAATCTGTTCAGCGGAAAGTACTTCACCACCAAGGAGAGCACCCTTGACCTGAACATTGACACCGTCCTTGTTTGCAGCAAAGAGAATCTTTGCAACAACGTTGGCAGTGTCGCCTTTTACGAGTGCAACAGCCGTTGGACCAACCATCTGCTCTTCTGCTCCACCTTTCTCAAGGTTCTGGAGAGCAATCTTGGCATAGCGGTTCTTGACAACTCTGAATGCTGCATCATCTTTTCTCAAATCCTTTCTGATCTGAGTAATCTGTGCAACTGTCATGCCTCTGTAATCCGTAAAGATGTATCCGTCATATCCGGCAAACTCTTCACGGAGTGCAGCAACAGCATCTTCCTTAGCTTTATTGATGTGAGCCTTGAATTCTTCCATTTTTGTCCTCCATTATGCATTTGCAGAATCAACTACATCCTTGACGTCTACACGAACGCCAGGGCCCATTGTTGAAGAGAGAGCGATGGAAACAACATAATCACCCTTTGCGTCAGCTGGCTTCTTTCTGAGAATCTCAGACATGATGGCAACTGCGTTTTCTGTGATCTTGTCAGCATCCATGCTAACCTTACCAACTGCCAAGTGTACAACACCGGTCTTGTCAGAGCGGAATTCTACACGACCCTTGCTGAGCTCAGCGAGAGCTCCCTTAATGTCGTTAGTTACGGTCTGTGTCTTTGGGTTAGGCATAAGGCCTCTGCGTCCAAGGATAGGACCGAGCTTACCGACTTCCTTCATCATGTCAGGAGTAGCGACTGCGACATCAAAGTCCATCCAACCGCCCTTAATCTGATCGATGAGATCGCTGTCACCAACATAAGCGGCACCAGCTGCTCTAGCCTCTTCAGCCTTGTCGCCCTTAGCAAAAACGAGGACTTTCTTCTGTGCAGAAAACTGGTTTGGAAGAACGACTGTGTCTCTGACGGACTGACTCTTCTTGAGAGTGAGCTTAACTGAGAGTTCCACTGTCTCATCGAACTTTGCATAGGAACACTCTTTTGTGAGTGCTGCAGCTTCTTTGAGTGTGTAGCTCTTGCTTCTGTCTACTTTTTTCAGGACTTCCTGATATTTCTTGCCTCTTTTCATCTTACTTCTCCACCTCTACGCCCATTGAACGTGCTGTACCAGCGATGATCTTCTTGGCTGCATCGATATCGTATGCATTGAGATCCTCAAGCTTTGTCTGAGCAATTTCAGTAAGCTGTGCATCTGTAAGCTTTCCAACCTTGACCTTGTTTGGTGTGCCGGATGCTGTCTGGATGCCGAGAGCCTTCTTGATGAGAACTGCTGCTGGTGGAGTCTTCAGAATAAAAGTAAAGCTCTTATCTGAGTAGACAGTGATGATGACTGGGATGATAAGTCCAGCTTCAAAACCTTTTGTTTTGTCATTGAACTGCTGGACAAACTGAGGTGCACTGACTCCGTGAGGACCAAGTGCCGGACCAACTGGTGGTGCGGGAGTGGCCTTCTGGGCAGGGCACTGAAGCTTGATTACTGCGGTAACCTTCTTCTTTGCCATTTTTTTCTCCTTACGTAGGAACCTGGTCTGAGCTGACCGATATAAGCGGGGTTCCTCGCTGGTATTAACGCTCCTCAACGAGGAGCTCCCACCCTGTATGCTATGCATAGAGGGGAGATTACTAAATAAAGATGTTAAAAATCGGAAAAAGTCCTCTCCTTACGAGAGAACCTTTTCTACTTGGTTGAAGTCGACTTCTACAGGAGTTGAACGGCCGAATATCTGAACAGACAATCTAAGCCTACCCTTCTGGAGGTCAACTTCGTCAATGGTACCATTGAATGAAGCGAATGGACCGGAAGTAATAAGTACTTCTTCTCCATTTTTGAATTCCTGCTTTGGTCTGAATGTCTTCTCCTCAGGAACTTCTCCCTTACGGATGAGAATCTTCTTATGTTCGTCACGGCTCAAAGCCTTTGGAGGATTCTTACCTGTAGGATCGGCTGTCAAAAAGCCTGATACGCCGTTGATTCCTACAATTTTGGACAGCACAGAGTTCCAACCAACATCAGGTAATTGAAGCTCGACCAAAACGTATCCGGGAAGAATCTTTCTATCCTCAACCTTGAGTTCACCCTTATCATTCTTTACATTCACTTTTTCCACTGGAACGTCCACGGCCGTGCAATAAGCTGCAAAAACCGGGTCCTTTTCCATGAATCTGGTAAGGATCTTCTCAATCTTCTGTTCGTAGCCTGAATATGTTTGGATTACGTACCATCCTTTTTCCATGGTTTCTTCCTATCTTTGCGCCAATTAGAAAATCAGGTCCATCAACTGACCGATTCCAATGTCGACGATGCCAAGAACGATACCGAAGATAATAGTGGATACGATTACAATACCTGTGTAACGTACAACTGTATCTCTTGTAGGCCAAGAGACCTTCTTCAGTTCAAGCCAGCATTCTTTGAAATATCTTGCAATCTTCTTCATTCCTACTCCTCAAAGCCTCGAGGTGCCAGCAGGCCAGGAGGGATTCGAACCCCCAACACCCGGTTTTGGAGACCAGTGCTCTAACCGTTGGAGCTACTGACCTGCTCGCACCTCGAAGATGCCAGATTTATTTAATCTTTGTCTCTCTGTGGAGAGTGTGCTTATGCTCGAATGGGCAATACTTCATGAGTTCAAGTTTCTCCGGTGTATTGCGGCGATTCTTCTCTGTAGTATAATTCTTCTGCTTGCACTCTGTGCACTGAAGGGCAATCTTTTCTACTGGGCCTTTCTTCTTTGAACTTGCCATATACAACTCCTGAGGCCATAGGGCCTTAATTTTGAGCTCCCGGGCGGATTTGAACCGCCGACCCCCACCTTACCATGGTGGTGCTCTACCGACTGAGCTACAAGAGCATTGCACGCCTAAGCGCGACACGCAATGGCAACTGTAGCAAATCATCACGCATCGTGTCAATGACCTGTGACCCCTTTTGTGTCGATTTAGGGATTCTCTCTACTGATTTTAGAGATGTTGACCTGTTTTTTCAACATTTCGCAGACAAAAATTTTTGAAAGAAATGATAATTTGTCGACAGTAACGGTCCACAGAGGTTCATTTTTTTGATTTTCTATTTTATATTGTCTTTGTTATTGGATTAGATAACAAGAAATACATGAAATAAAAAATGTATTTTATATGTCCATAAGGAGGACTATCGTGGCAGAAATAGAACGCACCAGATACGGTGAGTCTGCAAAAGACATTGCAAGAGATTTTGCAGAACAGTTGAAGTACAACCAGGATGCTGATGTCTACCATACCACCAAAGAAGGAAGATATGAGGCTATAGCCTACGCAATCCGTGACAGAATCATTCACCAGTGGGATCTTTCCAGAAAGACTCAGAGAGCAAAACATAGCAAGAGAGTCTACTATTTGTCCTTGGAATTCCTCATGGGAAGAGCAATGACAAACAATATCATAAACCTTGGAATCGAGAAGCAGGTAAAAGATGCCCTTTCAAGCCTTGGATATGATTATGAAGAACTTGCAGATACAGAGCCGGATGCAGGTCTTGGAAATGGAGGCCTTGGAAGACTGGCAGCTTGTTTTATGGATTCCTTGGCAACATTGGAACTCCCTGCCTATGGTTATGGCATCAGATATAAC
>JALFRH010000223.1 GCA_022785155.1 Spirochaetales bacterium | reverse complement strand
GGATGTTCCAATTCCAAAGTCCTTGGTAAAACGATGGTCCCAAGAGAGATCAAAGCCTGATGAGTATGTGGCAGAGAAGTAGTTGACTTCATTGGGAGTAATGTTGGTCAATACCTGGAAGTATGATACTGAATATGCCTGATATGGCGAGAGCACAAAGGAAATGGTATCGCTGAAGTGATCGTTTGCTGTCTCTGATGTCAAGTTTCCTGTATATGGATAACGGGTATCCAGGTAATCCTTAATGGCGCCCACTACTGTTCTTGCAGTCTTTAGATGATCACTCTCATCGTAGCCACCAGCGTCAATGATCCAGGACTGGGAGAGTATTGACGATATCTCGCTTTCCTTGAGATATGTAAACTTGGGAACTTCTATTCCTCCGTCACTTACGACAACGGAGCTTTTTTCTCCTCTAAAGCTATAGTCGATCCTCACATATTCGGGGTATACATTCTCGCTTTCTATAAGAAAATAGGTTCTATAAACCTCTTCATCCAAAGTTTCAGCAGAAATAGTAGATAAAGGAAATACAAATAGTATTAGAAGAACTAATACAAACCCCAGTTTCTTTTTCATTAATACAATCCCCAAAGTGTCAGTCGAACTAACATTGCCATTTTAAATATGAGCCTTCTACAAGTCTATGACATCCTTGAGTTGCATCTGATCTATAGATAGCTTGAAAGAAGAGAGTACAACTTCCTTTCCCTCTCCTCGTCTATCTCCCCCTCTCTTTTGAGAATAAGAAAGAATCTCTTGAAGGCTGTTATATAGTACCTTATATCCCTCTTGGACGAGGAGGGCACATTGTCATAATAATATTCATCGAAGAAGAATATAATCCTCTCTTCCAAGTCCGGCAGTTTATCCAGATCCATAAGAGATGAAGAAGATAGTGCGTATGATACCCTCTCATATACATTCTCATAGGCCCTCTGGGAGAGAGTATCCTTCTCCTCTCCCCTTCTATATATCTCCAAGAGTCTTTTATTATCCTTCTCAAGGGAAATCAAGAGAACTTCCCTTCTATATTCTTCTTCCTCTGTCATATTACTCCGCCAGAAAAGAGATGGCCTTCTTTATTCTCTCTTCTTCATCTTGAAAGTGCCCGCCTTCATTGAGGACAAAGGTAGATTCCATCCCACGGCTCTTGATGATATGGAATATATCATTTGTCTTATCAAAGACACTCTTGAGTGTTTTGTTCCTGCTCTCTTTCTCTTTTCTTCCTAGAGAGAGATAGACTTTATCTACTGAAATCTGATGGGACTCCAAATATTTATCAAAGCCATCGTACCACAGACTCCCTGAAACCGACCCGATGCCATTCCATATGGAGGAGAGCGTCGATGAGTAGAGGGCGAACAACCCTCCCATAGAGTAACCTATGAGGTAACGCTCCTTACCTTCTTTCTCTACCATGGGTATAAGCTCATGCTCTATAGCGCTATGGAGAATCTCACCTTCTCCTAAAAAAGCCTCATCCTTTTTAAAGGGGTTTTCCCCTTTATAGGGGGAAAGGTACCTGTTCCAGTCTTCCACTACTATGGAGACAAAAACTGCATCAGGAAAAAAGAGGGGAAAAGAGTCTACATACTCTTCTCCTCCAATTATGTAAAAATATCTCTTTCCTTCCCCGTATACCCTATATTCCTTTATACCCTTCATATGCCGTTTTTCATTTTAGTCCTTTCTTCTTAAAAGAAAAAGGCAGAGACACCGGGGGATCATGGGCCTCTGCCTAATAAAGGGGATGAAAAAGAAACCTTTAGAAGGTGAATAAACTGATAGCATAAAGAATGGTTGAAGCCGCAGCCACAGCCATCAATAGTGTACGAGTCTTCATAACTCCTCCTAATTGTTTCTTCACCTATTCTATGTTTTCTTCAATTACAAGACTTTGACAAAACAATAAGGATTTTGAATTTTATTTTACAAAAAGAGCTATTTTGTATTTATTGAGAAAATTTCTTCAAAGAGATGAATTCAATGTGGCTTCAATGAGCTTCTCCATAGTCGCTTCATCCATAGCCCCAGGATTATAGCCATAGACATTACCTTTTTTATCAAAGAGGATGGTTGTTGGAAAGGCCTTGATTCCTAGAATATACAATAGCTTTCCTGTATTGTCGAAAAGTACAGGATATGTGTATCCATTGTCTTTCATGTAGGATTTTATATATGTGGTATTTCCCTCGCCACTCTGATTGGGGAAGGCTACACTTAATATCACCACATCCTCATTTCCCTTGTATTTATTATAGAGGGATTCTATATCTCCCATTTCAG
>JALFRH010000006.1 GCA_022785155.1 Spirochaetales bacterium | reverse complement strand
CTCTACCTTCGTTTGTAGGATCGTTAGGGATAGCAATGACAGCACCATTTGGAAGGTCGGAAAGAGAAGAATACTTACTTGAATAGAGAGCGATAGGTTCGACATGGATTCCACCTGCGTTTACAAGGTGATAGCCATGTTCTGTGTTGAAGGATTCAAGATAAGGGATGTGCTGGAAGTAGTTTGCATCGATTTCGCCATATTCGACAGCATCATTTGGAGTTACGTAATCTGTGAATTCCTTTATTTCAAGTGTGATACCCTGGGCTGCAAGATCATCAACTACCAAAGAAAGAAGAGCTGCGTGTGGTTCCGGTGTAGCACCAACGACGATTTTTGTTGTTGAAGACTGTGTTTCAGCAGCTGCCTGAGCAAAAACAGATACGACGGAGAGAATAGCAACAAGTGCAATAACGATAATCTTTTTCATAATATATTCCTTATTTTTAGGGGCTTAGCCCTGTTTTGCAAATTGAAAGAGTCCTACCCTTCCGGGTTCGACATAAGATAAAGATGGAGCGAGATTTTTTATAAAGATATTATGCCCTGGCGGGCATCATCATAGAAGACATGCACATTGTGATGATTGAACAAGTTGTCATTTTGCATACCTCCTATTTAGATATGTCTAGAGGATAAACGCAAAACAAACATTTTTGCAAGAGGAAAGTATAAATATTCTGAAAAATTTATATTTATATTTTTTGAACTGCTTATTGCACATACTATATGGAGTTAACGGCCATATATAAATACAAAACCCCGCAAAATGCGGGGGATTGTCATCTTTTTGCCAATAGTCTGGAGGATATTTTGTTACCTACAAACTGCACCAGTTCCACCAAAACGATAGTCACAATTACAGCTGCAAGCATAACGTCGGATCTGAAGCGTTGGTAGCCATAACGTATTGCCAAGTCTCCCAAGCCTCCGCCTCCGATGGTACCTGCCATAGCCGAGTATCCGATGAGATTTATGATGGTAAGAGTCACTCCGGAAACAAGGGAAGGCAAAGCTTCAGGAAGCATGACCTTTACGATTATCTGCCAATTTGTGGACCCCATTGCCTTGGCTGCCTGGACCACTCCCGGGTCCACTTCCTTAAGGCTGGTTTCGATTACTCTCGCCACAAAAGGAGCTGCAGCAATGGACAAAGATACAACCGCCGCTCTTGTTCCAATGGTGGTTCCAAGAATAAAGCGGGCCACAGGCATAAGGACGATCATGAGAATCAGGAAAGGAAAAGATCTGAGAATATTTACAATTCTTGAGAGAATCTCATTCAGAAGTGGCCTCGGAATGATTCCACCTTGGTCTTCCCTATCTGTAACATGGAGAAGAACACCTAGAGGAAGTCCCATTATAAGGGAGAATACTGTTGACCAGAAAACCATCTCGATGGTCTGTAGGGTTGACTCCGCAACAAGTTTGATGATCATGGAATTCATTGCTTTTCCTCCCCTAGAACTGTCCTTTCAACTGATACTCCATTTCTTCTCAGCATATCCACCGCCTTCTTCTCGATCTCTTCGTCCGGTCCGATATCAAGAACCATGACTCCATACTTCTTGTCTTCAATATACTGGACACCTGCGGCCACAATATTGAATAGGGCTCCCGTTTCCTTTGTAACCAAGCTGATTATAGGCTCGGAAGTTGTCGAGGAAGAGAAACGGAGAGTATAGTGGCCCTCTACATCTGAAAGCTTTACTATAGATTCCTTTACATTTGTCAAATTGGAAAGGAAATCCTTTGTCACTGCACTCTTGGGAGAAGCGAAGATATCACTGACCATACCCTCTTCCACTACTTTTCCATTCTCAAGTACTGCAACTCGATCGCAAGCATCCCTTACCACTTCCATCTGGTGGGTGATCATAACAACTGTAAGATTCATTTTTTTCTGAATCTCTTTTATAAGGGCGAGGATGCTTCTTGTAGTCTGAGGGTCCAAGGCGCTGGTGGCTTCATCACAGAAAAGGATGGAAGGCTCACAGGCAAGGGCACGTGCAATGGCGATTCTCTGTTTCTGTCCACCGGAAAGGGTGGAGACTGCAGCATTACCTCTGCCTTCCAAGCCAACAAGGGCCAAGAGTTCTTCAGTTCTCTTTTTTATCCAATCTTTTGGTTTTCTGCAGATTTCCATAGGATAGGCAATGTTTTCAGCTGCTGTACGGGAAGAAAAGAGATTAAAGTTCTGGAATATCATTCCAATCTTTCTTCTTTCTTCTATCAAATCTTTCTTTGATAGATTGTCCACTCTCTTGTCACCATACCATACTTCCCCTTCATCAGGGCGTTCCAACATGCTTACAAGTCTTACCAGGGTAGATTTACCAGCCCCGCTTCTTCCGATTATGCCATACACAGTATTTGACGGGATATCCAAAGATACACCATCCACTGCATGCAATGAACCATAGTCTCTCTTAAGGTTTTTAAGTTTGATCTGCATAATTGCCTCTCTGAGATTTATACCAAAATACCAACGCAGCTTCAACACTCAAGAGCAAAATATGGTATGTAAAAAAATTAGATTTAAAAAAAGCCCATGCAAAAAGCACAGGCCCCATTGAAAACAATTTCGATTATCTGAGATCCGGAGTCTTGATCCAATCCTGATCGTCATATGCTCTGTTTTCACCGCACATGGCCCAGATGAAAGTATAGTTGGATGTACCGGCACCACTGTGGATTGACCAAGATGGGTTGATGACAGCTTCTTCGTTGTGCATAACGATGTGTCTTGTCTCATTTGGCTCACCCATGAAATGGAAGACAATATTGTCTTCTGGAATATCGAAATAGAAGTATACTTCCATTCTCCTTTCGTGAGTATGGGCAGGCATTGTGTTCCATACACTACCCTTTTCAAGATGAGTAAGCCCCATGGAAAGCTGGCAAGTATCGAGAACATCTGGATGGAGATACTGATTGATTGTTCTTTCGTTGCTTGTTTCAAGAGCTCCAAGGTGCTTGTGGATAGCAGAAGAAAGAGGAATATGCTTTGCTGGTTTTGCTGTATGTGCAGGAGTTGTGCAGATGAAGAACTTTGCAGGGTTCTCTGGATCATCTGATTCGAACTCTACTTTCTTTGTTCCCATTGGGAGATAAATTCCATCCCAATGATCCATTACATACTCGACTCCATCGGCGATGATCTTTCCCTTTCCACCGATATTGATGGAACCCATCTCTCTTCTTTCCAATAGATATGTGACACCGAAGTTCTTCCAAGGATCGATGTTCTTCTCTATGTCCAATCTCTCTTTGACAGGCATTGCCCCCATAGTGACGATTCTGTCCACGTGAGAGTAAACAGCACTTACATCATCTGGATTAAAGACAGAAGAAATCAGGAACTCGGATCTGAGTTCATCTGTTGTCATACGTTTGAAAGGTTCCTTTCCTGTAGAATAACGGATATCCATTTTATTTAGTCTCCTATTTTGGGCTGACCCACTTTTATTTTTGCACGACTTGGGACAAAAGATTCAGACATCCTTCTGTTATATCCCGATAAGCTGTCGAGAAGTCTCCTGTATACCAAGGGTCATCGACATCACGTGTCAATAACATCCTTATTTTATCATGTTTTCCAAATCTTGAAAGAAGACGACGCATATTACTTGAGTCCAATGCAATGACCAAATCATTTTCTTCAAACTCCTTATCTGTGATTCTGTGTGCACAATGGGAAGAAAACGGAATATGGTGCTTTCTTAGCTCTCTTTGTGCCGGTGGATATATATCATTTCCCTCTTCCTCGTCAGATACACCGGCACTGGATATTTGGAATAGGTTGCCAATACCCTTCTCATTTACAAGATTCTTAAATATAAACTCTGCCATAGTGGATCTACAGATATTGCCGTGGCAGACGAAGATGACTTTGGTTACTGACATGATTTACCTCAATTTGCGTCGTTATGAAGAGTTATGCAAACTCTACCACAAGAGAGGAAATCTAGGAAGAACGGCAAATCGGAGCAAGATAAGGCATATCTAGA
>JALFRH010000222.1 GCA_022785155.1 Spirochaetales bacterium | reverse complement strand
ACAGGGAGCGAAAGATAAAAGCACGGTTGGAACCAAGAGTCAAGAGGATAAAAAGAGCTTTTAAGTGAGACGAGCAGTTTTTGATCCTCAGTGAATACTACAGACAGAACGGCTACCATCCATTATATGTTCTCAGATCCGCAACATCTCTTTTGATCCAGATTCCCTTTTTTATGGCTGCATACAACTATTTATCGGAATCTGAAGTATTGAGGCAATCATCCTTCTGGATTTTTTCAAATCTGGGTGCACCAGACAGTCTTTTGGATTTCAATCTGTTTGGCTTGGCTTTGAGCATTAATGTTCTGCCGATCATAATGACGTTGATAAATTTTGTTTCAGGATATATTTATACAAAGGAAGCGGCTCTCTCAGATAAAGTCCAGTTGTATGGACTGGGGGGTTTCTTCCTGATACTTTTATATGCTTCGCCTTCGGGCCTGGTAATCTACTGGATAATGAACAACGTTTTTTCCTTGGCGAAGAACGTAGTGTTGAAAACCAAACGTCCCGGGCTTGTGCTTCATGGACTTTGCAGCATCGTCATTCTTGCCTTTGGTTTCTTCTTGACCACAAGTGTGGATTTATGGAAGGCCATGATAATCATTGCCATGGGATTTGTGTTCGCCTTATTTCCATATCTATATATGTTTCTTAATAAGACTTATGGAAGTAAGCTCGGTGTGTTTGCAATAAAAGGAAAGAATTCTTTTTCCATAGTAGCCTTATCCGGGCTGGGCTTGGCTCTTCTCTGTGGTTTCTATCTTCCTTCAAATACAATAGCCTCCAGTCCTATAGAGTTCTCATATTTAGGCCACACATCTTCGCCTGTTTCTTATGTGTGGAGTAATCTATGGTTTTTCCTTGGTCTCTTTTGTTTCTGGCCTTTGGTCATCTATAAAATGTTTGGAGAAAAGGTTGGGAAGGTTGAAGCTGTAATAATGGGCTCTGTCTTTTTGTCTGCTCTTGGCGATGCTTTTGTTTTTCCTGGTAACTATGGAATAATCGACACCTGTTTCTTCCCCATGAATCCATCTTTATTGCTGAATATATCCAAGTTCGAGATAATAGTTCCATTTATTGTCATTGCATTTATTTTCCTCTTTGTTTATACCTTGGATCATTTTGGTAAATCCCAATTTCTCGTATTTGGAATAATCTCCATTACAATAGCCGAACTCTTTTTGGGAATTATCAAATATAAAGATATAAAGGATGGATTCAATTCCTATTCCCAGAATATAGGTGAGAGGGATGTAAATGTATCTGTAGATGAAGCGAAGTTGGATTCCATCTACCATCTGAGTAAAGACAAGGAGAATGTGGTCGTCATCTTCCTCGATAGGGCTGTCAGTCAATTCTTCTTGCCCAGCATGGAATTGCTGGAAGGTGTAGAAGCTCAATTCGATGGATTTGTTTATTATCCGAATACTTTGAGTTTCGGTTCATTCACCAAGGAAGCAAGTCCTGCAATGATGGGAGGTTATGAGTATACTCCTGAAAAACTGTACTCCTCTTCCGATCAACTTTCTTTCCACAATGAATCCCAGCTTGTGGCTCCTCTGTTGTTTAGTGATGGGGGATTTATGGTGACAATGACTGATCCTCCATTGCCAAACTATTCAGATCGTGGAGATTTAAGTGCTTTTGATGACTATCCCCAGATAAGTGTCTCTGAAACCAATGGAAGATACAAGCAAAGATTCTTTAAGGAAATCGGATATTCAAATAAAGATGATGCAGATCTTGAAACAAAGAAAGAGGCTAGAAATTTTGCATTGATGCAGGTTATCCCTCCCCTTATGAGGAATATCTTCAACAAGTTCTGCAGAACATCTGGAGATGTAAAGTATCAGACTTTCTCCTCTGCTTATTCTTCCCTATATTATTTGAATGAAACCACTGATTTTGAAGGAAATGGTAGCCAATATATTTTCATTGGTAATGATTCCACCCATGAGCCTTGTAGTCTTAAGGCAAATCTATTGCTGCCGGCCATGAAAGGTGAGGACGAGATTCAGCTGAATATTGTTGATGAAGACGAAAGAGTCAGAACCCACTACATGTCATTCCTGGCTTCGATGAAGGCCCTGGTCTCTTACTTCGATTATTTGAGGGAAAACCATGTTTGGGATAACACAAGGATAATCGTAGTCTCCGATCATGGTTTTGATTTCGAAGTCGAGGATGGATTGGATCTTAAGGCCACCATGGTCAATCCTATTCTGCTATATAAAGACTTTAATTCCAATGGCCGACTTACAATCGATTATTCATTCATGGCCAATGCCGACACCTTGGATTTATCGAAGAGGGGATTGGATATATCCAACATAAATCCTTTTACAGGTGAAGAACTGAAGGTGGAGAAAGATGAAGTCACAATCTACACAAATGGTGTTTATACAGTAAAAGACGATATCTTTTCAGATTCCAATTGGAAGCTTAAGTAGGAGGAAAAGAAGAGTGTTTTCCCTTTATATAGATCCCGGTACAGGCAGCATGCTTTTCTCTTTGGCTATCGGACTTGTAGCAACACTTACATTCGGCCTCAGAGCGTTGTTTATAAAGATTAGGTTCGGATTTGATAAAAAAGATATTGCCGAAGATAAAGATGTAATACCTTATGTCATTTTCTTAGACCATAAGCGTTATTGGAATGTGTTTAGTCCGATATGTCAGGAGTTTGAGAAAAGGGGCATAGATGTCGTCTATTACACCTTGAGTTCCGATGATCCTGCTTTGTGTTCGGGAATGAAGCATTTGAAGGCGGAGTATCTGGGGGAAGGTAACAAACCCTTTGCAAAACTGAACTTTCTTAATGCAGATATCGTCTTATCTACTACTCCAGGTCTTGATGTATATCAATGGAAAAGGAGTAAGAACGTAAAATGCTATGTCCATATCCCCCATACAGTGGATGACTTGACCGGTTATAGGATGTTTGGCTTGGATCACTATGATGTCCTGTTGGCTTCCGGTCCCAATCAAATTGCGGGAGTTGAAAAGATAGAGGCCTTGAGACCGACCATAGCAAAAAAAGAAAAAGTTGTGGTAGGTTCCACCCCGTTGGACGAACTGAAGAAGAAATACGATGAAAACCATAGAAAGGAAAGGAACCAGATACCTGTGGTCCTTGTTGCACCTAGCTGGGGAAAGAGTGGTATATTGTCAAAATATGGAGATGGATTTCTTTCTGCCCTTGAAAAGACTGGCTTTGAAATAATAGTCAGACCTCATCCCCAGTCCTTTATATCTGAGAAGGCTTTGCTGGATTCATTAATTGAAAAACATCCTTCTATTTCCTGGAATAGGGACAATGACAATTTCTCTGTTCTGGATAAAAGTGATATTCTGATAACAGATTTCTCAGGTATTATTTTCGAGTATGCCTTGGTGTTCAAAAAACCACTTATTTATGCAGATACTGAATTTGATAGTCTTCCATATGACACAGATTGGCTTGATGAGGAGTATTGGTCATTAAGAAAGCTTCCCCAGATAGGTTTCAAATTGGAAGAGAATAGCATTTGTGATATAAAGGATGTCATATGCCGTGCTTTGGATAGCCAGGAACTATCCAAGGGAAGGGAAGAGCTGGAGAACGAATGCTGGAACTGTATAGGAAAGGCTGGGTTCTACTGTGCTGAATACTTGATTGAGAAGAGAAGAACCTTGCTGGAAGGGAAAGGAGAATAAGAATGCAGGCGATTATTCTTGCTGCAGGAATGGGAAAGAGACTAAAAGAGCTTACCCAAGACAACACAAAGTGCATGGTGAAAGTATGCGGCGAAACTCTAATAGAGAGAATGCTTAGACAGCAAGAAAAACTTGGGCTGGATAGAATTGTAATCGTCGTAGGATATCAAGGGCAGAAGCTTGTAGACTATATTGCCACACTGGATATAAAGACTC
>JALFRH010000221.1 GCA_022785155.1 Spirochaetales bacterium | reverse complement strand
CCTCCTCCACATTATCTGTGGTTGGGTTTGCCACAACGTCCGAGTATACGGAATAGACGATATTGCTCTTGTCCAACACCGAGGTGACTTTATCCAAAAGACCCACATTCTTTACTCCTTTGTCTGTGACCAACAAAGGGTGGTGTTTGTTTTCTTTTTTTATTACAACTGGAAGACCTTCCAGACCATTCTCGACTAACTCCGGTTCCCTATATGGTAGAAGTGGGAACGCCGCCCAAAAGGAGAACTGAAAAACCCTGCAATATATTTTCTCAATAATATTCATGCTTCGATGATAATTGAATTGGTATTAATGGTCACTATTATTCTGACAATTTTACATATAAATGTCATTAATGACAGAATATTAAGATGTGAAAGGATATAATGAGGGATTAAGAATGCCACCCGAAGGTGGCTGTCATCACTCGAATTGATGGATGATGGATGAGATCTCCTCCATCTTTTCCTTCAGGACTTCAGGATCCTTTGCTTCGGCAACGATTCTCAAATATGGCTCAGTATTTGATTTACGTACATTGAACCACCAGTCCGAGTACTCGATTCTGTATCCGTCGAAGTCCATGACACGAAGAGAGTTTGGTGCAAACTTTTCATAAAGGGCCTTGATGGCGCCGTCTTTGTTTTCAAGCTTGAAGTTTGTTTCCCTGGAGTTTGCATATGTTACGATTTCAGAAAGAAGATCCGAAAGCTTTCTTCCTTCTTTCTTAAGATCCTCCACTACATGGAGCACAAGAAGGGAAGCCAAGACGCCGCTGTCACAATTGCCGAAGTCCTGGAAGTAGTAGTGGCCTGCCAGTTCTCCTCCGAAAATACCCTTGATCTCCCTGATCTTGATCTTGGCAAAGGCATGTCCGACTTTCCAAAGCGTACACTTCCAACCATTCTTTTCAAGGTAATCCGTAGTGCTCTTACTTGTTCTGATATCACAAAGGGCATTTCCCTTTCTGCCTTTTTTACCATAGTAGTATCCCAAGACTGCTGTAACGTAATCCGGCTGGACCCATTCACCCCTGTCATCTACGAATATTACCCTATCTGCGTCTCCATCATAGATTACACCTACATCACTGTTGTTTTTGACTACTTCCTTTTCAAGGGCCCTGCAGTTCTTCTCTTCAAGAGGGTTTGGCTCATGGTTAGGGAAGGTGCCGTCGAAAGTGTCATAGATGTAGTGGACGTTTTTGTTGTTTGCAAGAATCTCCTTGATTACAAGGTTTGACATGCCGTTGGAACAGTCTACTGAAAGGTTAAGGTCCTCAAGTCCCTTGGAGAGAGGAAGGAAGTATTCGATGTATTCGTCCTTTACGTGGGAATAATCCTTGACCTTTCCCTTTCTTTCAGATGGAGAAACGGGTTTTTCATTTACCATCTTCTCAAGATCCTTGAGCCCACTGTCTCCGCCTACAGGAAGAGCGCCAGTGCGGCTGATCTTCAGGCCGTTGTATTCAGCAGGATTATGGGAGGCTGTAATCTGGACTGAAGCGTCTGCGTTAAGATGTGTAGTGGCCCAATAGACCATAGGAGTGGTGCTGAGGCCCAAGTCCCACACATCAGCCCCCCTGTCTGTAATACCCTTGATCAGCTGGTCATGGATTACAGGTGACGATGCTCTTACATCACGTCCTACAACCACATGGTCTGTATTCAACAACTCAGGTAAAAAGTATCCGATTTTATAAACTGTATCTTCGTTGAAGTCCTTTCCCCAGACTCCACGGATGTCATAGGCTTTGAATGCGCTCATTAATTCTTCTCCTTATTCATTAACTTTATAATAGTATTTTTAAATTCCTTGTGTGCAGGAATCTCAAAAAAGAATACTCTGTCCTCCGCTTTTATCATAGTGACGGTGCGGCAGAAGATCCTGGATATCCTGTTCGCTTCCTGAATCTCTTTGTTTCCCTTTCTAAGAGCTTCTTCTGCTTTGCCTTTTGTTACAAGCTCTATTGAGTCTATTTTGTCCAAGGGAAGAAAGATCTCCATTTTCCTATATTCTTTTCTTCTCTCTTTTTCCCTTTTGGTTTCAAGTTCATATCCCAGGAGTGTTGCAGGCCTGAAGAAGTCCTCCATGACCAAGACCTTGCCGTCGGAATACATGAAGACACCGTACTCCCTTCGCTCTCCCCATACTTCTGCAAACCAGGTGGCATAGGTTCTCATAAGAAGAGGTCCTCCAAGCTTTTCTTCCCTTTCCTTTATAAACTCTAATGTCTCTTCATCATACATACTGAATAAATATTAACCTATAGATAGAGAAACAACAAATGGAACCACTGTTTTTTTTCTTTCCGATAGGATAATATCTCGATGTGGAAGAATATCTAAAAAAGGATTTCGGGAAAATCCTCAAAGCTCAGGGTCTGGAAGCCAGGCGCTGGATGAAGAATACCGATTCAGATGTATGTAGAGTATATGACAGGTCCCTGGAAGGACTTGAACTTACTGTGGACATTTATGGCCCATATGCAAGGATCATGGACTATAGGGATGAGGGAAGAAATGAAGACGAAATAACCGAAATCATGGATATTGTCTCCCGTTTTCTATACATAGAAAGAGATAAGGTAATCTGGAAGGAAAGAAAAAAGAGGGAAGGGAGAGAGCAGCATGAAAAGGGGACTGGAGAGTGCCCTGTAGTTGTAAAGGAAAACGGCCTTTACTTTGAGTGCGAGCTCATGAAATATGTAGACACAGGTCTCTTTCTCGATATGACTGAGAACAGGCGCCTCTTAATGGAAATGGCTCAGAACCAAAGGGTCCTGAATCTTTTCTCCTACACATCCTCCTTCAGCGTATATGCCGCAAAAGGCGGGGCTGAAAGTGTTGAGAG
Source organism: Spirochaetales bacterium (assembly GCA_022785155.1). Classification (GTDB taxonomy): domain Bacteria; phylum Spirochaetota; class Spirochaetia; order Sphaerochaetales; family Sphaerochaetaceae; genus Ornithospirochaeta. The sequence goes on along the minus strand of JALFRH010000221.1, from coordinate 5,147 downwards.
CGTAGACTTGTCCAATGTCTACACTGCATGGTCAAGACGCAACTTGGATAGAAATGGGTTCCTGGATGAGAACAAGTACAAGGTGGTGGCTGAGGATGCCAGAGCCTTTCTTGAAAGGGCGGTAGCTGAAAACAGACGATATGATATCGTTGTATTCGATCCTCCTGCTTTTTCAAACTCCCATAAAGCTGAGGACTTTGATGTAAAAAAGGATCATGTTCCTTTCCTTGCTGCAATCTGGAAGATTCTCTCTGATGACGGAATTGTGTTATTCTCAGAGAATCTAAGCGGTTTTGGCTTGGATAAAAATATATTGAACCCATGGTATGAGATCAAGGAAATAACAAGGGAAGTCACTGCATTGAATTTTTCTACTAAACGAAGAAGCTGCAGGGTCTGGGAAATGGCAAAGAAACCCCGTAAAACAACTAAATACTCTAAAAGCGGGGACAGGAATAGAAAAATGGACGAAATCAAAGAGAAGGAAGGAGCACCTGAAAGGCTGGTGCTCAATGAAGAGAAGAGCAATGAAAAAGAGGAGAAGAGGGTGAAGTCTGCACCTAGGGCATTCTCCTTCGATGACGGAGAGGAGAAGAGAGAAGAGAGAGCAGAGAAGAGAGGCGGGGAAAGAAGGGAAAGAAGAAACGACAGATCCTCTTCCTTTGAACGCCGTGGAGGAGAGAGAAGGAGCGATAGATTCTCCGATAGAGATTCCCGTTCCTCTGATAGAAGAAGCTTTGGGGACAGGAAAAGAGACGATAGATCTTCTTCACGTTCCTCAGATAGAAGAAGAGACAGCTTCTCTGACAGGGATTCCTATGGCTACAGTGACAGAAGAAACGATAGATATTCAGATAGGGAATCTGATCGCTACGACGATAGAAGAGGAGACAGATACTCTGACAGAGAGTCCCGTTTCAATGATAGACGCGGTGGCAGATACTCCAGTGAAAGAAGGGAAGACAGAGGCTATGGTAGAGAAGAAAGAAGCTACAATAGATATGCTTCGGATTCCCGTACATATGGTGGAAGAAGAGACAGAGATGGCAGAAGGGACAACTACAAGCGTGATTCCTTCCCCTCAAGAGATAGAAGATTCTCTTCTTCAGACTGGGAAAACGATACTTCCAGAGCCTATAGAAGCGGAAGAAGCGACGAAAGGCGTGGCGAGTACAGAAGAGAAGGCAGGGACAGGGACGAAAGGAAAAAGACTGGTCCAAAGCCTTACGGCTACGATGCCTTCATGGACAACAAAAACAGGGAAGGCGCAACAGCTTTCTGGCTCCAAGGTCAACTAAGCGACAAAAACGAAGACTGAGACTTCAGATAGTTCCCCCTCGAGGGGAATTATTCTTTGGTGTCACTGTCAGTATTCTCTTCCTTCGCCAACTCCTCGGGAATCTCCTCCACCCACTCGAAGGGAAGCCACATGGATATCTGGCGATTGAAGAGAGTAGTCACAATCCTGCAGTTTCTGTTTTTCTTGGAGTATTCTTTGATGTTTCCAACCATATTGAAGAGTGGACCCGAGGTGATCTTGACCTTGCCGTTAAGCCTGATTGCCTTGGACATTCCTATTATGCCGCCATTGTGGAATACCCACTGGGCATATTTTTTATCGTCCCCATGTAGAAGGAGATCTTTTTTATCTACGTTTTTTACATAATGGAAACCAACTCCTCCTGGCCTTATATCAGAGGGGAGTGTCCCTGTAGGAAGAAAGAGAAATACATATCCGGGAAGTATCACTTTCTGATATGTAGTCCTTACACCTTTTTCGCTTTTATGGGTGAGTCTTAGAAATGGGAGGGCCATGGCCCCCTGATCTTTGTAGATGATGTTCAGCTCCTGGGCCAGTTCTATTTCTTTTCCTCCAAGAGTCTGGAGACAATAGTTGTCATAACCGGTTGTAACCAGGTTGGTCCTTCTGTCTTCAAGATCTTCTGAGAATTCCCAATTGTTCTTCATTCTATAATTCTACTTCAATAACCCCAGAGAGGAAAGGAGAGACCTTTTCTTTTCTGTCGAGAATACAAGGATGACAAAGAAAAACACCAGATATATGGGGAAAATCCACATCCCGCTTAGCTTTGATATGAAACCAAAAAGGGAAGGTGCCAAAGTGGAACCTACATATGCCGATGCCATCTGTAACCCAATCAGAGCCGGAGAAGCATCCACTCCATACAATCTAGGTGTCTGATGCATCATCATAGGATAGAAGGGGGCGCAACCCAAGCCCAGGAGCAAAAGTACAATCCAGAAATATGATACAGGAATGAATGGAGTAAGGATTATTGCAGATATCAAGGCGATGCTTCCCACCCTGATCATAAAGGCGTCACCCACTTTGTCTGCAATAAAACCTGTGGATATTCTACCAATGGTCATGCCCCAGAAAAAGAGAGATGCAAAGGAAGCGGCCTTGGATTCGCTTAAGCCTCCCGAGACCATATATGTTGCGTTCCATACCATAATGGTGTTTTCCAAGGAGCAGTAGGCAAAGAAACCTAAAAGGGCAAAGACGGCACCCTTTCTTTTCATGGCCTCCTTGGCCCCCAAAACCTTTTCCTTATCTTCATAGATACCTTGCTTCCTGTTTTCTTTTTCCTTCAGCGTCCAAAGAGGAAAGCCAAGAAGAGAGAGAATAAGAATGGCCGCCTGGACAATGGATATACAGAAATATCCAGTTCTCCAAGTATATCCCAAAGGAAGGATGATGCCTAAGAGAATAGGGCCTATGGTTGTTCCCACGCCCCAGAAGCCGTGCAAAAATGACATTGCTCCTGTGGAGTAATGGAGGGAGACATAATTGTTGAGGGCGCTGTCCACACAGCCTCCTCCCAATCCCAACAGAAGGGAAATGGGAAGCATCATATAAATGGAAGTTGCCTTTGACATCAAAAAGAGTGCCAAGCTGGTAACAAAAATGGAGAATGATGTTATTACTCTTGTGGAAAAACGCTTAGAGATCTTTGCAAAGGCAAGGGAGCTTATGACAGTTCCGAAGCATGCAGTCATACTGACTATCCCCGCCATGGATACATCGGCACCAATGGATGGATAAATCAAGGGCCAGGATGCTCCAAGCATACTGTCTGGTAGTCCCAAAGATACAAAAGACAGATATATTATTAATAATAAGAGAAATGAAACCATTCAGCCCCCCGACATTGAACGCCAATAATAGTGTCATCTAATTATTCTTTTTTCAAGAAGATGGAACATTTCGGCCTCTTTCTTCGGTACATATCGTTTAATCTAATGCTCATCTTCATTTTCATGAAAGGATTCTCTATTGGAAAGAAGAGAGCAAAAGGATATTCTTTGGCAATGGAAAAGAAAGGATCTGTAAAAAAAGGCATTTTCTATATAATCATTTCAGCATTGGGGTTCTCCTTGATGAATCTTTTTGTCATTAAGTCAGGAGACCTTCCTATGTTTCAGAAGGTTCTTTTTCGTAATGGCGGGGCTATGATAGTCGCACTGATACTCTTTTTCAGGAGTGGGGATTCCTTTGACACCAAGCCTTCGGACCTTGGTCTACTTGTCCTTAGGGCCCTCTTCGGCTCCGTGGGAGTTTTTGCAAACTTCTATGCCTTGGATCATCTGATGATATCCGACGCCTCCATTCTCAATAAGCTTGCACCCTTCTTTACCCTCATTCTTTCTTCTTTGGTGTTGAAAGAGAAGACAGACTGGAAACAATACTTTTTTGTAGTCCTGGCCTTCATTGGAATTCTGTTTGTCGTAAAGCCTGGAATGCACTTCTCTGAAAGTATGACGGCTTCCCTTGTGGGTGTTGCCGGTGGCTTGGGTGCAGGTGCAGCTTATACTTGTGTAAGAGCATTGGGAAAGAGAGGGATGCCCTCTTCCCAAATTGTATTCGGCTTCTCTCTTATATCCACCCTTATTGCGATACCCTTCGTCATCAAGGACCATGCTCCCATGACCATGGCTTCTGTAATATATCTCATCCTTGCTTCCATAGGAGCAACCATAGGGCAGTATGGAGTTACACTTGCCTTTAAGGAGGCTCCAAGCAAGGAGATATCCATCTTTGATTACTTCACTGTAGTCTTTTCAGCCCTTTGGGGAGTGTTGTTTCTTGGCCAGATACCACACTGGTCATCCATCATAGGGTATGTGGTCATCTTCTCCAGCGCATACTTGATGTTCTTATACAATAAAAAGCGCTGAAGAGGGGCTATAGCCAGAAAGAGGATTAAAGCACAGAAAAAACACATACTGAGTGTGCTTTATTATGGGAAAAAGCTTTTGACTCATGATAGAATCACTATATTGGAGGCAAAAGTGAAAAAGCGTTTCCTTGTCTTATTTGTCTTATTCCTGGCATTGTCTGTCATTACTTCCTGTAAGAAAAAGGAAGATTCCACCCAAAACGGTCCTGTTGTCACTGTAGCGGAAGAGAAAGACTATGAGAGAAGGACCTTCGATAAAGATATTCCGACTCTTACCGTCAATGATGATCCTATTGTGGAAAGAGATACGACAAGAGAAGAAAACATAGAAGAAGAAAAAGTCGAGGCCAATGAAAGCAGAAAGCTTTCCTTTGTATATAGAGGTGGAAGCACCCTATTCAGATCCGCTTTCTCCAGTGACAAAGGCGAGATAAAAACAAATATCTCTGAAGAGGAAGCCAAAGCCTTTGTGTCCCGTCTCTTGGAAGAAAACCCAGAGTATGAAGAGATATATACCGTCTCATTCTCTTCAGACACCGTATATCTATGGTATCCATCGTCAACCAGTGATGATGATATCTCTGCTCTTTGGAACAAAGTGAGGGATCTCATGGATAGGATCAATGGTGAAAAGGCAGAGATGAAGGAAACACTTAAGGCTGAGATAAATGGGGAGGAGATTTCAGCCGTACTCCTTGATGACAGGGCCCAAATCGCCATTGGGGAGAATATCGATAAAGAAAATATAGTTTCCTTTATGTCTTATATTTCCATTGCAAACCCTGATTTGGCGGCTAAGGCTGAATATGAGATCGAAGAAGGAAACCTCAATCTCATTTATAAAGCTCCTATGGATACTGAAGAAGTAAAGGTCTTATGGGATGAGCTGGTGGCTGAAGTCCAATCTTTCATCAAGGGAGACGGTAGGACAGAGACGGAAGCGGT
>JALFRH010000179.1 GCA_022785155.1 Spirochaetales bacterium | reverse complement strand
CATCACTAAGATGGAACTCTATGGCGATGATGCAAGAAGCCTTTATATGCTGAACTCAGAACTTGCATCCAGAGTTTATTCGGCACCATCCTTGGTCCTTTAATGGGCAAGAGGAGACTGGTTTTCAGTCTCCTCTCACTTCAACTTGTTTTGATATAAGTATTTATTGGTATTACACCACCCTAATTCCCTTCATCAATTGTTCTCAAGGTACGCTTTTACCTTCTCCATGGCATTCTTCACCCTACCCTTATTATAGGAAGGCTCAAGACCTGCGGCGGAGAGAATCTCAGGATAGCTCTTGCTTCCTCCCACCCTACAAAGACGGTTATAAGAATCCAAAGCCTTATCCTTATCTTTCAAATACTCCATAAATAGGTCTATGGCACACATTTCAGAGAATACATAGGAGATAAGATAACGGGGGAACATGAATATTCCCATATTCCTCAATAGGCTTGCCCCCTTCTTTTCTTCCTCCTCCATTTCTCCGTAGCTTACATTGGGATAGTAGGAAGACTGGATCTCCATCCATTTTTCGTTTATTTCATCAAAAGATGCACCTACATGGGTATAGATCCAAGTGTTCAATTCGTGGACGGATGTGTAGGCTACAATCTCCTTCACAGCATTCCTGAAATGAGCAAAACGGAACTTATCTCCATCTTTGCCGAAAAATTCCTCTGCAAAAGGATATGAGAACAACTCCATAGTCTTTGAAGGAATCTCCACAGCATCCAAAGGCATTTCACGGAAAAGAGTCAAATCCAGATTCTGGTCTGAGGCATAGGACTGCCAAGCATGTCCCACTTCATGTGTAAATACCGTCACATCCCAAGATGTTCCGTCCAAGTTTCCAAATACAAAGGGGTACATGCCTTTCTTCAGATCAGTACAGAAGCCCATGCCTGACACTTTGTTTGGGGAGAAGTCCACATCTATGCTGTGGCTATCCAGCATACCGGTGAAGAAAGCCTCCATCTCAGGGGAAAGGGCTTTATACATCTTCTTTGCAGCTTCTTTCAACACATCCGCCCCGCCGGTGGGTTTTGCGTTTCCATCCACGAACATAAGACTTATATCCGCCACCGTCATTTCTTCCAGTCCCAGTCTCTTTCTTGTTTCCTCGAAGATATGGGAAAGAACTGGAACCACATATTCCTTGACTTCAGAAACAAAGGCGTCCATTTCTTTCTCACCGTAACCGATACGGGAGTAGTTTATGTCCATATACTCCAGATAGTTGGAAAAACCATTTTCCTTGGCAATGGTGTCTCTGAGGGAAACAAGTCTTTCAAGCATACTTCCAAAGAGCTCTTTTTTTTCAAGGAAGGCCTTGGCCACAGCTTTTCTGGATTGGATCCTTTCCTCTCTTATAGGGCTTTCAAAGAGTGGGATCACCTCTCCTTCACTCAATTCTTTCCCTTTGTAGTTTATACGTACCATGGCCTTCTCCCTCTGGTACTTCGATACAAGGTCCCCTTCCTCAGCCCTTTCATTTTGGGCTTTGCTTCCTGTAGAAATGCTTTTATTGAGCTTATCTCTTAGTACTGGACCATATTTTTCTTCAAGGGAAGAAAAGTATTTGTTTTCAAGAATGGCCTTCAAAAGAGGCGTGGTATCCAGCATAGCGTTTCCTTTGGACTCTTTCTGAAGGGCCTCCTGCCAGAACGTATCCGATGAATCCAAACTGGAATGGATATAGGAAAGGGTATAGTTGTAGCCCACTTCCTCCATCTCGGTATCATAAATCTTCAAAACCTCTTCCAAGGATGATGGGGAATCCGCCTTCTTTGCCTTCTCCGTCAAATCGAGAATCATTTTGGCCAAGCTCTGATAATCCGTCTCTTTATATTGCAAATCTGAGAATTTATACATTTTTAACTCCAAAATATTAGAACACTTGTTTTTATATCATATTAATCGATAAATTCAAAACATTATTTACACTTTAGAGTTCCATTTTTTTGTCAATTGGGGTCACCATCATTCCCAGCTCTCAAAGGATTCTTCTTTTTCCATATATACAACAGCAGTGATACATGAGAGAGGGCGGCGAGGCACCAAGAAAGAGGATAGGCGATGTAGAGGGAGCCAAGGGTATGGTGGGAGGCAAAATAGGTAAAGATCCATAGTATCCGGAAACCACATATACAGAATACGCTTATAAACATGGGAGCTATGGAGTACCCCAGGCCTCTTACAGAAGAGACTGTCATCTCCTCGAAGGCAAAGATGAAATAGACTGTAAGGACATATCGGACCCTGATCATTGCGTAGGATATGACCTCACTTTCATTTGAGTAAAGGGAAAGAATGGATGGACCGAACACAAGGGATATGGCACCAAGAATCAGGGAAGCCGTCACTGTAATGATCATGGATGATCTCATTATAGGAAGAATCCTATCCTTCTTTCCTGCTCCGAAGTTCTGGCTTATGAATGAAAGATTCGTCTGAACAAGGCAGTTGTTTACAGTATACAGAAATCCGTCGATACTGTTGGCTGCAGTATTTCCAGCCACAGCCAAGGAGCCGAAGGTGTTTACACTAGACTGTATAAGGACGTTGGAAATACTGAAGAGTACAGACTGAAGGCCTGCAGGCACTCCCATGTATAGGATTTCCTTCATCTTTTTGCCGTCTATGGTGAGATGAGAGAAACAAAACTTGACGTTCTCCGTCCCCTTCCAAAGGGCTCTCATTACCAAGAAGGCACTTACAGCCTGACTGATTATCGTTGCAAGAGCCACCCCCGCCACATCTATTTTCAATACGATGACAAAGAGCAGGTTCAGGATTACATTGAGTATTCCTGCAAATGTAAGATAGTAGAGAGGCCTCTTTGTGTCTCCGTCGGACCTAAGGACGGCGGAGGAGAAGTTATATATAAGATTAAATGGCTGCCCTAAAAATATTATCCTCATGTACAATATGGACTTCTCGATTACATCGGGAGGAGTATCCATACTTTCAAGAAGAAAGGGAGAGAGAAAGAAACCAATTATTGAAAGACCTATGCCTGAGACGACGGAAAGGGATATGGCCGTGTGTATGGCCTTGTCCACACCCTCTTGATCCCTCATACCTATGGATCTGGCCACAACGACATTCACTCCTACAGAAATCCCCATGAAAAGGTTTACCATCAGGTTTGTAATGCTGCCTGTGGAACCGATGGCCGCCATGGAGGTATGGCCGGAAAAACGTCCCACCACAATAGTATCTGCAGCATTGAAGAGTATCTGCAACAACCCTGAAAAAAGCATAGGTATGGCGAATATGATGATCGATGATGCAATCGGCCCATTGATCATGTCTATATTATTCTTTTTCATCTCAGCACCAAAGACATATTGCCATTGTATCATACAATTGGCAATGAGTGATTTGAACGACATTGTGTATTGTATTATACTAACCACGTGAGAAAAAAACTTGTTATTCTTTCATTGTCACTTTTGCTTCTCCTGTTTTCATTGGAAGCAAATGACTCCCCCTACGATTTGACCATTTATCCTACTGCAGACAACTCTGTAATGGGTGTATTGGGAGACAAACTGGGTCTTGATATGACAGGATACATGTTTATTGGAGAAGGAACTGAGAGAGGACTCTATTTCAGGGTGGGTGTCCAGACTCCTTTCGATACAATATTGGGATATCTCAATCTCTTCAATAATGAAATAAGCACCCAAAATAAAACCAATAGTGAAGAAACCAAAGAAACCGAGGGCGGAAAAAGTGAGGAAAATATCCCCCCTGCATTGGAAGAGGAGCTCTCCCCTTCCGTAAGCGATAATCCTTCCCTCCCCCCAGAGAACACCATTATCCTTCCAGGTGATACACTCCCAGACATGGGAAACCTGGATATAAATCTTCCTGATACATCTACGCCCATAATAGATGGCTCCCAAATAGGCGGAGGAGATGTGGGTATTTCCACACCCTCCCTTCCCGAAACGGATAGTGGCTTACATAGCGACGGAGGCACCATTGGTATTCCAAATACATCCACGCCTATAGTGGGCGACACGACACAAGGCGGTGGAATCACCATGGATATCCCAGATTCTTCTTTATCTGGAAATGGATCAGAGGATACTGGAGGCACATTGGATATCCCCAGCTTTTCCACAGGCGATGAAGAGGAGAGTACAAAGGCTCCTGATGTTACTCCACAAGAGAGTGTCGGGGGCGCTGGAGAGAACAGTGACGACACCATTGAAGGAGAGGAATCGGGAGGAAGCCAGGAAGAAATCACAGTGGGCAGCGATGGCTCAAACATCGAAAGCAACAAGGGTACCGTCGTAAAGGGAAGCACCACAAATAATAATTTCAAGAAGGAGTGGAGGCTTCTTGTCACCTTGGGGCCTGCCTACAGACGCTTCATGGATGAAAATGGACTGGTGTACCTGGGATATGGAATAAGCGGAGACTTCGGCCATAAAGTCGAAGTGGAAAAGGATACGAAATATACAGTCACCACCTCCTATTCAGTACTGGGTGCAGACTTGGACTTTGGAATGAGATACACCCTTAAGACGAATACCACAATAAGGGTGGGCGTCCATTTCACTGCATCGCTATTGGGGGCACGGTGGCAGACTGTTATGAATACAAGGGAAGAACAGATATTCAGCAACTTGGATATATATGGGTATGCCCTGT
>JALFRH010000169.1 GCA_022785155.1 Spirochaetales bacterium | reverse complement strand
TGAGAATACAGACAATGTATACCTTGTAAAGGACGGAACTCTTTTCCTCTTATATGGAAGAAAGGACTTTGAAACATTGACGGGTAAGCGATATGAATACCTGAAAGGCATCAATGCCCATTCAGAGATGGCCCTCTATGTCGACTCTTTTTCCCAGGTTGATGAAGAGTATCAAAAGGCGATTGACAATGGAGCAACATCTCTATTGGAGCCCACAACTGAACCTTGGGGACAAAGGACCTGTTTCATAGCTGATCCTGAAGGGAACATCATTGAAATCGGTTCATGGAATAAACCATACGAAGAAAAAGACAAGAAATAATTGAGGATTGGACGGTCTCGGTTAATTTCAGGAAATATGAAAACAATAAGAATAAAGAAGGGAATAACATGAAAGATGATCATTTTGTATCACGCATCCTCACAATTGCGGGAGCTCTAATGTGTATCTCAGGCCTTTTGATGGCAATATGTGTCAAGATACTTTATGGCGGCATTCTGTTGGCGGCTGCTTTCTGTATGTTCTTTGCTGCCTATAATTTCCGTATCAAAGAAGATGAAGATGACAAAAACAAAAAACATTGAAAAGAGCAGACAAATAAGATCCCGGATCTCAAGTCGTTGGCTTTTGTTTTGGACACTGTTTATAGGAGTAGGGGCCATTTATGGCGGAACCATGATGCTGATTGACCCCACCGGCAAAGCCCTGAGAATGGACGGATTGCTGCCATACTTTCAGGTCCTGCCATTTTCAGAGTACTTGTTCCAAGACTACATCTTTTCAGGTATAGCCCTTTTGATTGTAAATGGAATAAGTAATCTTACTGCAGCAGTGCTGATTATGATGAAAAAGAAAATCGGCGTTGTTCTAGGTGGAATCTTCGGTATTACATTGATGCTTTGGATTTGCATCCAGTTTGTTATCTTTCCTCCAAACTTTATGTCTACAAGCTATTTTGTCTTTGGCTTGATAGAGGCGCTTACCGGATATATGACTTGGGTGTTTCAAAAGCAGGAGGAGTTCAGTCTAGATCTTTCCGATTATCCCGGTATCGGAAAGGATCATACTCGTCTTGTAGTATTCTTTTCACGAATGGGATATGTAAAAAAGGAAGCATACAAAAGGGCTGATGAGACTGGAGCTGATATCTATGAGATCAAAGCAAAAGAGAGGACGGAAGGCACTCTAGGTTTCTGGTGGTGCGGGCGTTTTGCCATGCACCGCTGGGATATGGCCATTGAGAAGATAACTGTTGACTTAAGCTCTTATCGGCACGTGACCATATGTACTCCTATCTGGGTCTTTTCCCTTTCTTCACCGGTAAGGGAATTCTGTAAAGAAGCAAAGGGGAAAATAAGGGAAGTGGATTATATTTTGGTGCATCATACAAAGGGAAAATATACTTGTGCCATTGAAGAAATGGATAAGCTTCTGGGGCTTACCCATACATCGAGTATTAGTATGGAATGCCATATGGGTGTATCTAAAGGCCAATGGTAAAGAAGTAAGGAGTGGATAATGGAGCGACCTGTATTGGGTCTCTTTTAAAAGTTAGGGTAATCAAGACTCATACTTTCCAAATGTTTGGAGAATGAAGCAAGAGACCGACACACTTTGAATCAATTTATTGTTGTTACTTTTTATGTTCATTTAGAGAGAAGGAAGAAAGGCAAAGCCTTCAGATCAAATAAAACAGAAATACAGAATCCATAATGAGGAAATAGAATGAGAAGACTTGTCATATATATTCATGGTAAAGGAGGCAGCCCTGAGGAGGGGGACCATTATAAAAAGCTCTTTCCTGATAGTGAGGTAATCGGTTTTGATTATCACTCGGCCACCCCTTGGGAAGCAAAGATTGAATTTCCCCGTTTCTATGATCTCCATAGTAAGGGATATGACTCTGTAATTCTCATTGCAAACAGTATCGGGGCTTATTTCTCCATGTGTGCTTTGGGGGAAAAGAATATTTCAGAAGCTATGTTCATTTCTCCCATTGTCGATATGGAAAAACTTATAAAAGATATGATGACTTGGGCTGATATCGGGGAAGAGGAACTACAAGAAAGAGGAACGATTCCCACAGGGTTTGGAGAAACCTTATCTTGGGAATACCTTTCATATGTGAAAAACAATCCTATAGAGTGGCACATCCCTACAAGTATCCTGTATGGAGGAAAAGACAATCTCACAAGCCTTTTGACGATATCTAAGTTTTCAAAGGAAATTGGGGCGAAGCTGACAGTAATGGAGGAGGGGGAGCACTGGTTCCATACTGTGGAGCAAATGGAGTTTCTTGATAATTGGATACTTGATTCAATTGGATCAAAAAACGAAAGCAGTATTCAATAGATGGACTGAGATACAAAGATAGTAGAAACGCCATGTATGGAATATCGAGCCCTGATTAGGAGAATGATATCTGAGTAAGGGAATGAGGCACATTGAATATGAGAATACAAAAAGTCTTTTTTCCCAGTAGAGATATAAGGAGAATGTATCTCGAAGCATTTCCCCCTAAAGAAAGAATGCCGTTTCCATTGATGGTGGCTATAAAAATGGGTTTCTGGACACAGGATATAGGATGAAACTAAGCGGGGTGGAGCAGGAAATACTGATTTCCAATGGCGATTTTGATAAAAATGAGTTTCGCCTTTTCTTTGTGCTCTACAGTAACGGAACTGTATGGCCGAAGATATGGAGAAATGAGAAGGAAAAGAATATCCAGGAGCATTTGGAGAGAAGAGGAATATGAAGATTTCATTTGAAGAAAACTTATCTTTTAATATATTGGCGCTGTTTGTGTTGGTGGTGTTTTATAGTATCTATCTGATAAAACAATGGAGTCAGAAACGACGTGGTATCCAAACCATGCAGATAGGGCGAAGAAAGGATGTTGGGAGCCATAGAGTAGAAACTCTTATGGGCATCATAACAGTGGGGATCATACCAATTCAACTTTCATCCATTATATTCGGCTGGAGCTATCTTGGTGCAAATGCCCGTTTCACAGGCTTTTGTGTAGGAGTGCTGGGAGACCTTATCTTCTTTGTTTCAGTTCTATCCATGAAAGACAGCTGGAGGGCAGGTATTCCAGACAAAGACAAGACTGAGCTGGTTACAGACGGTATCTATGCTTATAGCCGTAACCCCGCTTTTCTTGGCTTTGATCTACAATATATAGGAGTGTTGCTGATGTACTTCAATGTTTTGACGGTAATCTTTACTCTTTTTGCTGTACTTATGCTCCACCTGCAGATAATAGAGGAGGAGCGGTACCTGAGAGTTACATTCGGTAGGGAATATATGGAATATTGCCAAAGGGTTTATCGATATCTGGGAAGGAGAAAAGGATAAGAGTATGGGAAAGATGATTGCATATTGTGGACTGGACTGTGGAAAGTGTGATGCGTATCTGGCGACGCTTAATAATGATGAGGTTTTACGAAATAAGACTGCAAAAGCATGGGCGGAATTGAATAATGTCCCAATTCAACCAAAAGATATCAACTGTCTGGGGTGCCGTGGGGATGGAGTAAAAACTGTGTTCTGTGAAAGCCTATGTGAAATTCGTCGGTGTGCAAAGAAAAAAGGCTTTGATACCTGTGCTGATTGCCAAGAGATGGAAAAATGCCAAATAGTGGGGGAGATTACCAATAGTAACCCTGAAGCATTGAATAATCTAAAGGAAAACAGAAAATGACAAAAATCTTGGTCAGTGGATGCTTACTTGGAGAAAACTGCAAATACAACGGTGGAAACAACTATAATCCTAGGGTTGTAGAGTTTTTGAAGGGCAAGGAAGTCATCTCCATATGCCCGGAAATGATGGCAGGTATGGGGTGCCCACGAAACCCTATTGAAATTGTCGATGGCGTACTGACAGATTGCAATGGAAAGAATGTGGATTCTCTTATAAGAAGGAGTGTGATGGAGATTATGGATAGAATAAGAGATGAAGAAATCCATTGTGCAATTCTTCAGTCTAGGAGCCCCACTTGTGGTGTAAACCAAGTATATGACGGAACCTTCTCAGGTAAACTGATTCCTGGCTCCGGTGTCTTTGCCAAGAGTCTGATGGATGCCGGGTACCTCGTCATTGATGTAGAAGACATTCCTTAGCTTGGTAAAGGGAAATAAAAGATTATGGTCACTGTTACATTACTGATGGCTATAGGCTTTATAATGATGCAAAAAGTACAGGTGGGAAGGATCATCCTTACCTGTGTGTGGTTCTTCCATATCATTTACTTTGTATTTGGAGTCAATACCATCAAGCCGGATCTTTCGCCTGATACAAATGATTGAGAGTGCTTTCTTTTCCAATAGGGCATATTTTCCATGTCAATATTCTCGCTTATGGAGGGGAAAGGGATTTAAGCATTAAAACAGAAAAGACTTGGGAGGGAATGATTAAATCCATATTTACCCCTCTTTTTTGTTGTTGGAAACAAATATGTAAAAATATGACATTCCAAGGTAAAAAAAGGCATTTCCTGTATAAATGTCTTATATGGTATATTTCTAATCAGAGAGTGGATTGATCAATCTACTGCCAATAAAAAAAAGGAAATGATAAATGAAGCATGAACGATTTCATTATAAAACCTTGGAAGAAGTCATTTCCAAGTGCAGGGAATTGGGCGTAGACCTTCCCTTTGCCTCAGATACTTCTTCTTTGGCCAAGCCATTGGACATCAAGGGCTTCCATATTCCCAATAGACTGGGAATAGCACCTATGGAGGGAGCTGATTCGACTCCTGATGGAAAACCCGGTCCATATACGGAAAGAAGGTATGTAAATGAAGCCATAGGCGGATCTGGAATAATATGGTATGAAGCCATATCCTTGGTTGAAGAAGGAAGATCCAGCCAGACACAGCTTTTGATCAATAGAGAAAACTTGGACTCATTTAAGAGAATGAATGAGAAGGTGAAGGAAGCCGGACTTAAGGCCAATGGATACGAACCCTTACTCATCATGCAGTCCAACCACTCCGGTAGATACTCCAATCCTGGTAACAAACCTAGTCCCCTTATCGCCCAGAGAAACTCATTCCTTGAGTCCTTCAGAAAGGCTGACGACTCCTGTATCGTATCTGACGATTACCTGAAAAAGACTGAAGAGATCTTCGGAGAGTCCGCCCTCTTGGCGAAAGAAGCTGGTTTTGACGGTGTGGATATAAAGTGCTGCCATGGATACCTCTTTCAAGAAGTTGCTGCAGCCTACGACAGAAAGGGTGAGTATGGTGGAAGCTATGAGAACAGGACAAGGCTTTTGAAAAACTCCATCAGAGCTGCAAAGGCCTACGAAGACAAAGACTTCTTCGTCACGGCAAGAATCGGAATATACGACGGGTACCCCAAGGAAAGCAGAGGCTGGGGCCAGGACGAAGAGGGAAGGCTGGATTTGACTGAGCCCAAGAGACTCTTGAAGGAGCTATGGGATGAGTTCTCCCTTCCCTTATGTAATATCACTATGGGTAACCCCTATGCCACGACCCATGTAACAAGGCCCTTCGATGCTGGAAAGTACCCGCCTGACGAGCATCCCTTCGAAGGCCTTGCCAGGATGATATATGGGGTGGGGGAAATAAAGAAGACAGTGCCAGACATGATAATCTATGGCTCTGCCCCCACATATCTCAGGGAGTATGCCGACCTCTACTGTGCAGGAGCTGTGGAAAGAGGCATGGCCGATGGATTTTTGTTTGGAAGAATGGCTTTCGCAGACCCGGATTTTGCCAATGAAATAGTAAAGAATGGAAGAATAGATCCCAAGAGGGTGTGCCTTACCTGCGGTAAGTGCGGGGATCTGATAAGGGCGCATAAACCTACAGGTTGTGTAATCAGGGACAACGCCACATTTATGCCTTTTTATAAGGAATG
>JALFRH010000189.1 GCA_022785155.1 Spirochaetales bacterium | reverse complement strand
ATCAATGAACTTCAGTCCATTGGCCTTGGAAACTACGGATGAAGGGAAAGGCATATTTGCTATGACGGCGACATCAGCTCCATCCAACTCCGACAACAGCACATTCTCATCCAGACTCTTTGTATAGTGGGCGAATTCAACACCCTTTTCTTCGAAAGGCTTCTCCAATGACATAAGCTCTTCATCACTGATTCCAAGACTTTCAAGTATCGCTACTTTCATTTATTCCTCCCATAAATAGAGTATAAAACAACAAGGTCCTTGTGATTTTATACCCTTTATCCATGAAAATCATCATTGTGTATTTTAAGTAATGTACATCAAATCAAACAAATGAAGAATAAACAGAATGGAGCCAGCTCTATTTTTGACGGTAAATGCAATATGACGACTCCTAAAGGAGCTTTATATGTTTGACCTTTCCCTACCATTTCCAAAAGGTTCACCCTATTCTTTCCTTAAGGTGAAAACCAAGAACTCTCATTGACAAAAAAAGGGAGCACCATATTCCTTCCCTTATTCCAAAAACCTGCCATAAACAGTTTTCTTTCCCTATCTTTTTTCCTCTTCCAAATTGTTTTTTGTTGATGTATAGAACTTGAGGAGAAATACAAAGATGATGTACTTGGGACTTATATCCATTCTTATCCTGATACTTTCCGTCAGTGCAATATCCACAAAGAAACAGAAAGGAAAGGATTTCAGTGGGAAAAAGTCCGTATCCTCCTTTCTTGTGTTAGGAGGGATTGTCGGCACTATAGTCGGAGGATCCTCCACAGTAGGGACATCCCAGGCGGCCTTCACTTCAGGCTTCAATGCATGGTGGTACACTTTGGGATGCTCCATAGGAATCCTTGTCTTCGCCTTCTTTTTCTCAAAGAAAATCTATTTCAGTGATAAAACCACACTTCTTGAGATAGTAAGTGATAGATATGGAGAGAAATGCGGAGTCACCATGGGTCTTTTATCTGCAGGAGGCACTACACTATCCATAGTATCCCAGGTACTTAGTGGTGTCGCTCTATTGTCTGCAATACTTCCTGTATCGCAGACAACTTCCCTTTTGATATTCATTTTCCTGGTACTTATATATGTGTTCTTCGGAGGTGGAATATCCTTGGGATATATGGGTATTCTCAAGACAATACTCATGGCCCTGGGTTTCGGTATCTGCGGCATCATGGCTTATGTCTCCCTTGGCTCCTCCATCAGCACCCTTCCTTCTTCATACTTCAATATTTTCTCTGGAGGAGTATGGAAAAACCTGAGCCAGGTAATATCTTTGGCCTTCGGTATCATAACTGGCCAGAATTATACATCGGCGCTTATTACAGGAAAGTCGTACAAAGAAAGCAGAAGAGCAGTTATCCTATCCTCCATAATCGGTCCCTTCATAGGTCTTTTCTGCATTCTTGTAGGTCTATACATGAAGATATATCATCCGTATATCGAATCATCCACAGCTCTTCCCACGTTTATTCAACTGAAGATGCCGGCCTTTTTGGGAGGATGCCTGGAAGGTATGCTTTTGTTGACGCTGGTTGGAACCACCTCAGGTACCCTCTATGCAACATCAACCATTCTGTACAGGGGATTATTGAAGAACAGAATAAAGAATGAAACTATGGCTACAAGAATGCTTCTTCTATCGTTTATGGCTTTGGTTTCCCTCATAGTAGTCATAAATAAAGGAGACCTGATCCTTAACTGGACATTTATGGGAGCAGGATTGAGAGGGGCTGTAAGTCTATTTCCTTTGATCCTTGCCCTCTTTTACACGAAGACAATCAAGAGAAACTATGTGCTATGGTCCATGATAGCCGCCCCAATCTGCACGGTATTGGGGAAGTTCCTTCTTCCTGAAATCCAGATTCTTCCTGTTTTCTGGGGAATACTGGGCAGTTTATTCTTCATTGTCCTTGGATTATTAGGAAAGAAGAGTACACTTACATTGGAAAGTAAGTATTCAGAATAATAATTCCCAAGTCTCTATTTCAATAAGCCTTGATTTCTCTTGGTATTCTTAATAGAGATAGTCATTGGTTATGGGTTGATCTTTTATTCTCTGCAGCCAAAGCCTTCATCTGGCCCATAAGGGCATCATCAACTTCCCCTTTCGTTTCCTTCTCTTCAACATAAGATGCCACAACCTTGCAGGCCTTCACCAGCTTTTGGGATTGGTTACGGATACGGGAGCTCAGGCTTTCCATTACAACCAAAAGCTTATTGGGATGTTCCTTTATAAATGAAGGAAAGGATTCCTTGTCTACTACTGTGACAATGGTCTCTTCCCCTGCTACGCTTGTCATAGTCCGGGGCTTACCTTCGATTACACCTAGTTCTCCAAAGACCCTTTCCTCAGGAACAAGGGCTATAAGCTTGCTGTCCTGGGTCTTGTAATCGAGATAGAGATGGACTCTTCCATACTTTACAAAGAATACCTCGTCAGCCTCTTCGCCCTGCTTATAGATGATCTCACCCTTTTTGAATCTCTCTTCCCTGATCATATACTTATCACCCCTTTCCCAGCTTGATTATTCTTGACAGACGATTAAAGAAGGATTCGTCATGGCTCTTTTTGTCTTTTGATATATATTCGTCGATGGTGAGATATACTTCATGGAGTTCCCTTCCTATCTCCCTGAGCCTAGAACTCATTTGGGTAAGGATAATCATACTTTCTTCCGGATGGAGAGATAGATATGAGCCGAATTCATCCCCCATGATCTTCTCCAGTTCAACGTCTTCCTTTGCAATTATGGTAGCGGAACGGGGAATGGCTTCAATCAACTCAAGGTGTCCGAAGTACTCCCCCTCCCCCTCTTCTGTAAGAAGCATTTCACTGTCTTTCCCATAGTTGGCGACAATGGAGATCGTACCCTTTTTTATAGAGTACATTGCCATTTCAAAGCTACCTTCCCTATATACTATTTCACCTTTCTTGAATGTGATGTTTTCTGGCATTTTGGCTGTTCCTTAGTTCTGATTATAGCAATAATATTGATTTTTCAATAATGGAAAACAACACTTGAAGAATATCCATAAAGGATAAGCAAAGCCTTGTATTACTAATCATCCCTTAGTGCTATTATCATCATATGGGTTTGATTACAGGAATCGTTGCCAATGTAGACAGTGGAAAAACTACTCTATCCGAGTCTTTGCTCTTTACTTCCGGAGCAATCCGAAAGATGGGAAGAGTCGACGACAGGAACTCTTTTCTTGATTTCGACAACATAGAAAGGAGAAGGGGAATAACTGTCTATGCAAAAGAAGCTCTCTTGGGAAAGGGGATCACATTGATCGACACCCCCGGCCATGTCGATTTCTCCAGCGAAATGGAACGATCCCTATCCGCCCTGGATGCAGCCATTCTCATTGTTTCCGCCCAAGATGGCATTACAGGACACGTCAGGACTCTTTGGCGTCTCCTTGACAAGTACAGTGTCCCTACACTCATCTTTCTCAACAAGATAGATATTCCGGGAATAGACAGGAAAAAGCTGGAGGAAGAAATAATCTCTTCTTTTTCCAACTGTATTATCCCATACCCTTTTTCAAGCATTGAGGAAATAGCGGAGAAAGACGACTTTGTTCTTGAAAAGTATCTATCTGGAGAAGAGATCGGAGAGGAAGATATCTCCGCTATGATTTCTAAGAGAAAGCTCTTCCCCCTTTTCTCCGGGTCCGCCTTGAAGAATCAAGGGGTGGAAGAGATTCTCTATGTATTGGAACACTACTTTGGAAGCAAGTGCACCGATGATGAATTCGGAGCACTATTGTACAAAGTATCGAGAGACAAAAACGGCAAGAAGCTGTCTCACCTGAAGATCACGGGAGGAAAACTGAAGGCAAAAGATGAAATCGGAGGTGAGAAGGTTGATGAGATACGAATATATAACGGAGAGAAATATGAAACTGTAAAGGAAGTGGAAAGAGGTGAAGTATGTGCTGTCGTAGGCCTTGAAAGAGCAAAATGCGGCGATACTTATGGTAGCTGCAGGAAACAATTGGACTTTGAGTGTGAACCTGTCCTTGTATACTCCGTCACGGCAGATAAGACTACAGATAAATCCAAGCTCCTTGGAATACTAAAGGAAGTAGAGGAAGAGTTTCCTGAAATAAAGGCAAGAACCATTTCTGGTGATATAGAGATAATGCTTATGGGAGAAGTACAGACGGAAGTCATAAGCGAAATAATCAAGAAACGCTATGGCATCACCATTACTTTGGGAGAAGGAAAAATCGCCTACAAGGAGACAATACTATCCCCATCCTATGGCATCGGCCACTATGAACCCTTGAAGCACTATGCTGAAGTCCACCTTCTCCTTACTCCCAATAAAAGAGGAGAAGGCCTCAAATTCGTCACTTCCCTTCCCAAGAACGACCTTGACACCAATTGGCAAAGATTGATCAGGACACACCTAGAGGAGAAGACCCACTTGGGAGTATTGGCATCCTTTCCTATTACAGACCTTACCATTACACTGAAGGCAGGAAGAGCCCACCTGAAGCACACCGAAGGGGGAGATTTCAGAGAAGCGACTTATAGAGCCATCAGAAATGCCTTGATGAAGGCACCTTCAATAATACTGGAGCCCATGTATCAATTTGTACTTACCCTGCCCCAGAACCTTTCAGGAAGGGCCCTATATGATATAGAGAGAATGAAGGGTATAGGCAGAGTTGAAGAAAACAAAAATGGGTTTGTCACAATCAAAGGAAGGTGCCCTGTCGCGACTATGAACAACTACAGTCAGGAAGTGAGGGCATATATCCATGGAGAAGGAAGTCTCTCCCTTTTCCCCCAGGGATACGAGAGATGCCACAACGAAGAGGAAGTTATTCTAAGCCGATGCTACAACCCTCTAAGGGACCTGGACAACCCTCCTGGAAGTGTGTTCTGCTCCCATGGTGCAGGTTTCAACGTTCCCTGGGACAAGGTGGAAGAGTTCGCCCATATAAAAAAGTGAAATAGTTTTTTCTTTTAAAGGCTCCATTGATGATAATATCTAATAGGAGGCTCCGATGAAGAATATCCAAAAGAATATAATTGCCCTCGTTGTCTGTGTTTTGATTTGTTTTGTTTCCATGTTCATCAGTGACAGGATACAGAAAAACTTCGGTGGAACGAAAATTGAAATAGGCACCATTTCAACAGAAAAAGGCGACGTAGCATATAAATTGTATATCCCCACTTCAGCCACAGAGAACAACAAAGCCCCTGGAGTCCTATTGCTTCATGGATATCAGAACGACCACGAAACCAGCGCTGCATATGCAATAGAGCTCTCCAGACGGGGAGTCGTAGTTCTGGCTATAGACGAATATGGACATGGGGATACTGAGATACCTATGAAGGAAAGGGGCTGGACAAACCACAAGGTCACAGTTAACTATGGAGAAGACTCGGAGGAGAACAAAACCTACATAGAGATTTCAGGTCCTCTCAGATATAAAGTGTTGATGAACTTCTCATCCCTTTCATTCTTCAACGATAGATACTCGGAAGGCTCCGACGGCTCGGAAGTATCCGACAGTGCAATGGGAGGTATCGCCTCCTATGCCTTCCTGGCCTCACTTCCCTATGTAGACCAGACAAGACTTGGAATATCAGGGCACAGTATGGGAACCTGGGCAAGCTGGTCCGTTGCAGCAGCCTATAGCGGAGCTGTTGATGAAAACGGAGTGGATATCACACCAAAGGCCACAGTGTTACAGTGCGGAGAACTCTTCAGAGACAGTGTATATGACAACTCCAAGTATTTTTTCAACAATGTTCTCCTTCTACAGGCAAAATATGATGAGTTCTCCTACTTCAGGGACTACAAATCCTTTGTCACCGATGATATCCTCGACACTCCTTTGAGAACTGAGTTTTTGGGAGTAAGCAAGGAAGAAAGCGAGTGGAACACCACTTACGGCAGTTTCTCTGATGGCAGTGCCAGAAGAATACAGCTCTTGAACACCAACCATAGACTAACCACCCACAACAAGGAAGGAATTGCCACTGCCCTTGATTGGTTTTCCGACTCCATAGGAATGGACCCCACCATTTCCTCCACCGACCAGGTATTCATGGTGAAGGAATGGCTGGTATTCCTGTCCCTTCTTTCAGCCCTGGCCAGCATGATTGCTGTCATGAACATCCTTCTTACTCTCCCCTTCTTTGCCCCAATATCCACAGGCATTCCAAAGAGAGAGGAAAAGAGTGGCAAAAAGTGGTGGAAGGGAGCCGTCATCACCATGGCCATCGCTGCCCTTACATATCCATTTTTGACTCAGCTGGGCCATGGCCTTTTGCCTCTTCCAGAGAACATATTCAGAATGACCATCGGCAACGGCTTTTTGTCATGGTATCTGGTACTGATCATCATAATGCTTGTGACCACAATCATCTCCTGGAATAAAGCCAAGAAGAGAGGAAAAGCCATGGATTATGCAGATCTGGGCTTTGCCGGAGAGAATAATCCCAGGCACTTTGACTGGAACATATTCCTCAGATCCATAGTCCTGGTTTTTTCCATGGTGCTCTTTATGTATCTCATGCTCTTTATCTCTATGAAATTATTCACTCTGGATTTCAGATTCATTTGGCCTTTCTTCCGTCTCTTCTCCTTGGAGAGGTTTGTACAGTTCCTTGTCTATTTCCCGATATTTGCCCTTTTCTTCCTTCTTAACAACAGTAAGATTTTCTCTCAGATGAGAGTAAAGGAGACTCGGGAAAAGGGAGCCAAGGCCTTCTTTATCTCCTGGTACCACTATGCCCTCTGCATGGTGGGAGGAATACTGTTGGTCATCCTAATTGAATATATTCCATTCTTCATGGGAATAGGGCCTGGAGCAGACTTATTGTTCACACCTACTTTTGGCGGCCCCTTTATGTCGCTGTTGATAGTATTTGCACCGCAGGTAGTTGTATTCTCTCTTATCTGTACCATCACATACAGAAAAACAGGAAATGTCTTCACAGGAGCCCTCCTTGTGGCGACCCTTGCTTGTTGGATAGTGACTGGAGGCAGTGCAATTCTATAGCATCCAGAAATATGGCTGAAAAAATTAGAGTGGTGAATAGACAACAGGATATCCACCACTCTTTGAAAACAACAGTCAGCCATCACAAAACGCAATGGAACTCTTTTTCCCCCTTCCCGATTTCGTGCTTGGAAGAATCTGGAAGAACCACTACCCCTTCGACTTCAGTATCCACTCTTAGGTGGAAATGATTCTCTTCCATAGTCCAAGATACATAAATCTTTCCATGGCGGGAGTAGTATTCACCCCATACTTTTCCCAGTCTCTTGTCCGGCTGTGGGGATATAAGCACTTTCTTGAAGCCGTTTTCCAAAGGCCTGATACCCAGAGTATATTGATAGAGGAACTCACCTACACTTCCGAAGGCATAGTGGTTGAAGGAAACCATATTCTCTCCATCCTTTGATACCTCTTCTTCGTTTACAGAGCCATCCTCCTTTATGGCATCCCATCTCTCCCAAGGTGTTGTGGCACCTCTATGGATCTGGTAGAGCCATCCCGGACAGGAAGTAGAGAAGAGAATGTCATAACAAAGCTTCTTTTCTCCTGCTTCCACCAACAGGGGAAGCAGATGCTCTGTTCCAAAGAATCCTGTGCGTAGACCATTTCTTCGTACGTTATCTACAAACTTTTCCTGTACTTTTTTCTTCAGATCCCCATCCAGATCCAGATATTTGAGAGCCATTACATAGGCGCTCTGGTAATCTGAGGCCACAATTCCCTCAGGACTGCACCACTTCTTAATCCAGGCTTCCCTTGTCTTATTGTACTGCCTCTCATAACGAAGGTGATCTTCCTCAAGACCCAACATGGATGCAGCTCTTCTGATTACATTCAAGTCATTTACTATAAAGGAATTGGAAACAGGACCGTTGTTCATGGCCTGCCATGCCATATTTCCATTGGGAGAGAGCCAGTCTCCAAGGGACGGGGAAATCCAAAGGTCATCCTTCATCTTTCCTATTTCACATTCAACGAAAGTCTTCAAAGATGGATATATTTCCTTCAGTATTTCCTTGTCATCAAAAATCCTCTCAAGCATGGTAGGTATGATCGATACTGCATTTCCCCATCCAAGCATGGAGAGAAAGCCTATTCCACCCTTTCCTTGGGCAGGGACTGTAGATCCAATGTATCCATCGCTGTTGTCCTTTTGTCCCAAAGCCAGGTCCCTGAGCCAATTGTGCCAAAAAGCCTGGGTATCATA
>JALFRH010000164.1 GCA_022785155.1 Spirochaetales bacterium | reverse complement strand
ATAGAAAACTTTCAAGACAATATGGCCATGAGGTGGAAGAGGGATATTGGTCCTTCCCTACACCTGAAGAGCTGGGTAAGGCTACGGAAGAGGATTTGAGGGCTCTGGGAGTGGGCTTCAGGGCTCCTTTCATAATCGATGCTGTCAGGAAACACGAAATACTCTCTGAAGTGGACTCCTTGGATTTTGACTCTGCTATGGATAAGCTCCAGGAGATCAAAGGCATAGGCCCCAAAGTCGCTTCATGTATTTTGATCTTCTCCTATGCCAGAAGGGAGGGCTTCCCTATGGATACATGGATGAAGCAGTGTATGGCAAAGTATTACCCGGGAAAAGACAAGTCATACTTCCACCCCTACGAAGCCCTGTCCCAACAATATCTTTTCTCATTCATGAGAGGATGAATACATACGGCGGATACTTCTGTCCACCGTATGTCCCAAATGTTGCATAATATGTTTATCTTGCTGTCTTGACAATATTTATACAATTTGTATTGGTCTTGTTGTAAACAGCAAGATACTCTCCTGAAAGTGATATTTCTATCTCATTGGCTTCCTTTACATCACAGTCTATATAGCTTCCTTTCTTTAGGATCAAGCCTCCATCGCTTACACTGTTTTCACTTCTCATTGTGTATAATCTTTCGTTCTTGGTATCCAGAAGATAACAGTACTCTGTATCTGGAGCCATCTTTATGATGCTGATTCCATCTTCGGAGATATTCTCTGTATGATAAAGAGTGTATTCGTCGAAGTTGCCGTATTCCCGTTTATAGTAGTGGACTGCGCTAGGTGTAAATACAAAGGCATAATCTCCGTTACGTGACAAGAAACCACAGGACCTTGCATCCAGGAATTCCGCCTTGAACCTATCCTGATTGTAGTATTCGAAGAAGGTGTCTTCGTCTTTCCACATCATATGTTCGCTTATGGAAATGGTTTCGCTTCCTGTGACGAAATCATAGACCTTCGACCTCTCTCCGCTTGTAACGATGATGAAGCCCATTTCAAGAATGGATGCGATGTTTTTGAAGCCTGTTCCTCCCCACTCCAACTGGGCGTTGGTGGAGTACCAATTGTCCCGTCTCACCATATTTCCCTTTTCTGCATTCTGGTTGAATAGTACGATTCCCATTCTTCTCCTGTCGTTACTCTGTATGGTTGCAACAAGAGTATTCTTGCATGGGGCGATGGATATAAATCTATCCGCCTTGCCGTCTCCTCCCTTGGCATCGAAGCCTGTGGCTTCATCGGTTGCGATGAGCTGGTTCTTGGACACCATGACGTTTACAGCCTTACAGCTCAGCTTCTGGTTTATCAGGAACACCACATTCCAGTATCCATCGTCTTCCTCTCCATAGGATGCAAAGTCTGCAACATCTCCGTCAAAACCAAGTGCAGAATATGTATATTCGCTTTCTACAACAGGAGTTACGCCATTTGTATCAACTAGCTGCACGCTTTGGTATTGGTTACTTGCTATCAGTAGTCTATTGTCAGGAAGGAAGTGCATTGTCACCCCGGATCCCAGTTTCCACTTGCCTCCGTCATTGAGGGTGTATTTCTGGTACGGATCTCCATGGCTGGTATTTGCTGCAGCTTGGAAAGACTTTCCCGTGGAACCCATGGAGCCTTTGTCCTTGGTCTGTGTGACTACATCGATTCTGTGTACTCCGTTCTTTACTCCATCTGTAAATGTAAACTCGCTTCCTCTTCCCACTTCCTCTCCGTCAAGGAACCATGTGGTGTCCAGGTCGTTGATGGTAAGAGGCGAAGACTTTGGAAGGGAGATGTTGAGAGTGAAGCTCTTGTTCTCTTCGACCAGGGATTCCAATCCGTTTATTTCAACTTCCACAGGTAAGGAAGTGTTGTTGGATATCTCGATTTTCCCGTTGCTCGTTTCTCCTGCAGAGGAAGGAAATACTATCTCCCCCTCTGTCTTCTCTCCGTTTGATATCCTTATGGCTTCAACTACACCAGATAAACTATTTCCTTCTGAGTCAAGGAGTTTTGCACTGAACTTATATGAGCCTGTATCCATATTGTCTTTTACTATGACCACACTGTTGTTGCTGGGCTCTGAAGGCATCAGGCTTATTTCCGTTCCGTCCTGGGCGTTGAGGGTGACTTTCACGGATTTTGCCTTGGGGTAGGCATCTTTATCCCATTTCAGGGTAAGGCTCATACTTCCCTTTCCCACCAGTTGGTCCACATTTACCTTTGCACTGTTTTTCCCTGCTATTAGGGAGACGTTGGTCTCTCCGTAACAGATATCGACCCTGTCTTTATTGAAGCCATAGACCTTTATGGTCCATTCTCCTACAGAAAGACTATCCAGGTTGATGTAGGTGTAATAGGTGTAACGTGGGGCGCTTTCTTTTCCGTCGGGGCCTACAGCTATGACCTTGTATCCATAGATCTCCATGTTGTCTCTCTCTGGCGTTACCGTCCTGACGCTTTTATCCATCTCGACCCTCAATGTGGCTCCCTCGGGTTTGTCGCTACAGGATTGCATTATCAATGCCGATAGTACACAAAACAGAATAATAAGAACTCTTTTCATTTTATCCTCCAAATAATGAGTCTTATTTATAGAACGCGTTTTTCCCCGTTTTTGTCGTTTTTTCCGTCTTGTTGCCCGAATATAGTCCTTCTGATATGATTTTTTACAGGAGAAATATATGAAGGATCCTCTATTGCTTCTTCTTTTGGTTCTTGTTGGAGTTTTTCTTTACTTTGCAACTGCAAAGGGTGTCATTTATCCCTTTATGCTATTGTTGATGATGGTGGTTGCAGGCCTTTGGTTCGTGGCCAACTTCCATTTAAGTAGAAAGATGGTTGAGAAGACAAGGAAAGGAGAGGAGTTTTTCTTTCAAAAAGCCCAAATGATCGATAAGTCCGGGACCGAGCTTATCCAGGGGGCCATGATAGTCACCAAAGACGAATTTGTCTTTGTAAAAAGAAAGGGATACTTTGGTGGTATAGAGGTCCTCTGGTCCACCTTTTCCTCTGCCATTTCCTCATACTCCATAGATTATGTCGCTGATAAAAAGATGGGTTTGAGACTCTCAATAAAGGGACAAAAAGACGATGTCAAATTTGTGGCGGGGAAGATGGGAGAGAATGAAGGTCTCTTCAGAAAAGCCCTTGGATGGCCTGAAGAATCGTAAAAATAGTTGGATTTTTTTCAAAATTGTCCTCTTTTGCCCCTATTCGAGAGGAATTTTTCAGATGATTATTGAGTCATGAAGAAAATCATGGCTCTTATTTTAATGCTCCTCAGTCTTGGCCTTCTGTACTCTGCAGTATCTTTTTCCATTGAAACCGATAGTTTGGATTTTCTGTGGAAAGAGGGTATGAGGATAGGTGGAGAGTGTTCTTTTGACTATAATGGTCTCAAAATAACAATCCCAGTTAGGTATGGTAAGAGCGATGATGGATTTCTGAGTTTTCTGGAGACAGGGGCGCTGATTGGAGTTCATCCCATAGAAGGCTTGGGCCTGGTTGTGGAAGCGTCATTTCTGAAATTCGGATACTTATGGGGAGTTGCAGCCCCCTCTGATCCCATGGCCTTCGTCAGCGAGGGAAGTATAGGATGGGATTATAGTTTCAGACATTTATATATTAAACCTCGTATTTCTTATCGATCCCTGCTTTCCGTATCCGGTGAGTGCAGCGAGGCCTTTGATAAGATTCCCCAGTTCAAGGGTATTAGGGCATCGGTTTTTTTAGGTGTAGTTTTTTAATAAGCCGTTGGCATTTTTAGATTTTATAAGGAGGATACCCTTTTTCCAAGGGTAAGGAAAAACACATGGAGAAAAAGCGTGTTTTAAACTCAATTGTAGTAATTTTATTGATTGCATCGACTCTTATTTCCTGTACACCGACGCTGTCAGGTCCCTCTGGATTAAGACAGGAAGATGTAGCTGCATTAAGTGCAAGGGTCATTGAAAGGGAGTATGACAGTGTAAGGAGCGCCATGATCCAAGGAGGAGAGTATACAGAGGAGGATTTTCTCTCTTATGGTGAAATAAGTGGAGAGAGCGTCGTAAGAGGTGCCTTGGATAGTGGTAATGAAGATGTCTTGAACTTCCTTTATTCCGCCTATGAAGGTGAAGATGCTTCCGTAATACTTGAAATGGCAAGGCCACTTCTTTCAGAGAGTGCATACAAGGAGCTGGAAGAAAGAGTAAAGGAAATGGAGGAAAAGGTAGGAGAGTGGGGGGAAGAGAGAAGTAGATCCCTTGCTCCGGCCCAAAAGGAAGAGTTCTACAAAGATCTTAGGTCCATGGTGGTGAAGACTGTTGTCCTTCTTACGGCGGCAGTAGTATATGCAATGATGCCTAAGACCATGTTCTGGGGGAAGGTCAGTGCAGCTACAGCTGTATCTGTGGCAGCGGGAGTTGTTACATCTTCCCTCATTACTCTCATTGAATGGAGCGACGAAGACTTGAAGTACAGCGAAAAGGATTTCAATTCCTGGCTCTCTGATATAAGCGTTGAACCCTTTGCAGACTGGGCTCTGGCACAGGGAGTGTTGAACACTCAGATGGCTGCCACTAACAATCCTGTAACC
>JALFRH010000140.1 GCA_022785155.1 Spirochaetales bacterium | reverse complement strand
CTCTTATTTCAAAGGGAGAGGAGAAGAGTTTCTATAAGTCGTGAAACGGATAGTATAACCATTATCATCAATTGGCCCTGAGGAGGCCACTTCCCTCCAGGAAGGAAGGCTATCAAGGTTATCGAAGAAAGCCTCGGCACCGCCATCAGCATCCACTTTGGTCAACAATACTTCACTGCAATAAGGGAGCATGGTGTGATACATCATGGCCCCGCCAATTATAAAGATATCTTCCTCAGGAAGCGTGGAGAGGAGAGCAAATAGCTCAGGAAGGGACTCCACCATCAAGAAGCCATCCCTCTTCGCCCTTTCCTTATCTCCCCCTGGCCAAAGAACGATGTTGTTTCTCTTCGGAAGAGGCTTTCCCTCAGGAAAAGAGAGAAGAGTATTGGAGCCCATGACCACTGTCTTATTAAGGGTCGTGGAACGGAAGAACTTCATATCCTTGGGAAGACGGAACATAAGATCATTCTTCTTTCCTATTCCCCAGTTTCTATCACAATGCAGAATAGCCTTCATCTTTCCTCCTAGATTGCAACGGGAATATCATACTTCTTGGTGTTGCACTCATATCCCTTGAGCTTGAAATCATCTCTTGAAAAGCCATAGAAATCCTTGATTTCTTTGTTCATCACAAATTCCGGAGCAGGATACTGCTGGTTTTCAATGATTTCCTTCACAATCGGAATATGCCTGTCGTAGATATGGGCGTCTGCTATTACATGGACCAGTTCCCCCACTTCCAAGTCAGATACCTGGGCCATCATATGCATCAATACGGCATACTGGGCCACGTTCCAGTTGTTGGCCGTCAGCATATCCTGGCTACGTTGGTTCAGTATGCCGTTGAGAGTACGGCCTGAGACATTGAAGGTCATGGAATATGCACAGGGATAGAGCATCATCTCCCCCAGGTCATGGTGGTTATAGATATTGGTGAGGATTCTTCTGGACTGAGGATTATGCTTCAGATCATATAGGACCCTGTCAACCTGATCGAACTCCCCTTCCTTGTAATGATGCTTTACTCCCAGCTGGTACCCATAGGCCTTGCCAATGGTTCCATTCTCGTCTGCCCAGCTATCCCAGACATGGGAATGGAGATCGGCGATCCTGTTGGATTTCTTCTGCCATATCCATAGCATCTCATCAATGGCGCTCTTAAGGTATGTCTTACGGATGGTAAGAATAGGAAACTCCTCTTTCAGGTTGTATCTGTTTACCACCCCGAACTTCTTGATGGTATGGGCGGGGGTTCCATCAGCCCAATGAGGCCTTACCTCCAGGTTCTCGTCTGAAAACCCGTTCTCCAATATATCTTTTATGTTCTCTACAAATATCTCATCAGCCCTACTCATTGATAGTCCTCTTTTTTTAAATGATATCTTCCTGATTTAACAATACTGTCAAACTGGAAAAGTCTCAAGAAGACTCTACTTTCTTGAGAGCTTGTTTCTGATGTACTCAAGCCAGTGGACCAGTACGCTTTTGTCATCATTCTTGATGACATCCTTGGCTGCGTCCTCCTCGGTTGAAAGGGCATCCACACGTTTCATCTCATCCCATCTTCTTACAAGCCACATATAGATGTCACCATCGGAAGAGCCGGGGAAATGAGACCTCAAGTGTTCTTTTTCTATGACGTTCACCAATGGGGAATATACATTCTTATACCAGCTTTCAGCTCCCTCCTGGAAGGAAAGGACCCTGTCCAGGTGCTCGTTGGCATAGTATTTATGGACAAGGATTTGGTGCACCATCTCAGGATAGGCTCCAGGGGTTGTGAACCATATTTTGTCCATAGGAAGATATGTGGGGTTATATTGGTCTATAAAGGCCTGTCTCTCGTTGGCCACCACCCTCTTTTTGAGTTCATTGAGGGTCATGCCTTCTTCCAAAGGAATCTTTGAAGAAAGCTCCACAACCTCTGCATCTATAAACTCCAAGCCCTCACTTCTGGCCACCGACACCCTATGGTTTCCATCCCTTACAAAGTACCATTCCCCTATTTTATAGACGGAAATAGGAGGAAGGGTTACGTTGTCAAGCCTTGCAGCGTCTATACTCTGCCACCTTCCCTTGAGGGAGTTGTTGGTGGGATAGAAGGCGCTGGAGAAGTCCTGATAGCGGTTTTCGCTTCCAATTATCTTCTTGACTTCTATGGCCTGCATTCCAAGATAGGCTTCGCTGTCAGGTTTGATGAGTTTCGTTACTTCATATAGTGATAAAAGATTCGGATTCTTCCATACAAAGGTGGAGAATACTTTCTGAATATTTGCTTTGAAACGAGCTAAATCGAAATCATTGGCAGTTACGACAGGATCCGCCATTGTTTCACCCTCCAAGCTTATCGTCATCGATGAGGTAACTGCCGTATACGTTCACTACCTTTGTTTTTCCAAACTCAACGACACGAGGCAGATTACAATCATCAAGGTGGACATGACCATGGACCAAGTATTTCGGCTCGTACTTCTTCATGAAGTCCAAAAAACACTTGAAACCCATGTGGCAGAGATCCTGCCCGTCCCCCATGCCATATGGTGGAGCATGTGTCACCAAAATGTCTAGATAGCGTCCATAACGAAGTTTGTTATATAGAAGAAAAGGTATTAATTTCCTGATTCTATTTTCCATTTGGCGTTCTGTGTACTGGCTGTCCCCTTCATTGTAGCGCATGCTGCCTCCCAGCCCCGCTATCAAGAGACCTGTGGATTTGTCCCTGACAATCTTTCCATCCAACAAAAAGCCATAGAATTTGATGGAAGAGGAATAGGGATCCATACCTACTATGGAGCCCCCCTTCATATCTCTGTCGAAATGGTTCAAGTTATGGTTTCCATACACATAATAGACATCACGGGAAAGCATTGTGGTCATGTAGTCATAAGACTCCAGAGGCATATCACCGGCAGAGAGTATCAGATCAGTGTCATGATAGATACTCTTTATGCTTGGCGAGAATGCTAGACTCCTGGTAGTGTCTGAAACACAAAGTAACCTCATATTCAACCTTCAGGTAAAAATTATAATCCCCACTATGAAGTGAAAACAAGTTTTACTTTTCATTTTCAAATAGGCTACACATTTCACCCTCTGTACTCCAATTCCAGCCTGGCAATCTCCTGGATTCTGGAGTAGGAGTGGTTGAAGAAGGCCTTGAAGGAGGAGCAGAAATAGTTGGGGCCCAGTTTACCCATATAGTCGCAGTCTCTTCTGCAGCCTCCGTTACAGAGGCCTCTCCACTGGCACTTCCTGCACTCTTCCCTCTCCTTTGAGCCCTCAAAGAGAAAATCCTCCATGACTTTGCTTCTATACACCTCGTCCACAGTAGCAAAGTCTGAGAATATTCCTATCCTCCACTTATCGGTGACATAGAAGTCGCAGGGATAGATTGAGCCGTCCGCCTCCACCACTATATAGCCCCCGCAACGCCCAAGGACAGAGCAGGATGACGGAGCTTCCCCCATAGCCAGATGGACATAGTCGTCAAAGAGCCTGACACTGGTATATTTCCCATTCTTCCAGTCCCTATACCAAAGGTCGAAGGTTGATGAGAGGAAAAGGGAGTATTTCTCAGGGGTAAGGGAAAACTCCCTTTTCCCCCTCTCCTCTTCATAGGGGTCCAAGCATGGGATGAACTGAAGAAAGGAGAACCCCTCTCTTTTAAGGGAGGAGTAGACCTTCACAGGATCTGTGTTGCCGGTGACTACACAGAGAGCGTTGTAGTCCACTTTATACTTTTCAAGAATCTTCAGTCTGTCTATGACCCTGAGAAAAGTACCCTCCCCCTTTTCGTCCACTCTATATCTATCGTGCTGGTTCTTGTTTCCGTCCAGAGATATCCCGATGAGAAAACCGTTCTCCTTAAAAAGAGCCGCCCACTCCTCTGTAATGGCATACCCGTTGGTCTGAAGGCTGAAGCTTACCCTCTGCCCTTCCTTTTTATTCTTCTTCACTTCCTCGATAAAGTGCCTGAAGTATCCCAGGCCCGCCATAGTAGGCTCTCCTCCCTGGAAGGCAAAGGATACCATGCCGTCCTCCGAGAGGGAGGAAAAGGCCCAGGAAATAAGACGGGAGGCCATTTCCTTGGTCATTACTCCCATGTTATAGGTCTCACGATGGGAGGATATATCTTCATAGAAACAATACCTGCACCTCATGTTGCAGGAGCCTGAAGCAGGCTTAATGAGAAAACTTATGGCCTTCATGGCTATATGTTATCAAAAGGAGAGTATCTTTGCACTCCAATATGACAAATAGACTACGAAGAAATATGGCCCTTCCAAAGAAAGGACCATATTATGCCTTACTCTTTATTTTTCAACAAGTTGACTAGAATCTATAGCCTATCTTCATTCCTATGTTGTTGTCTTCCACCTTATAGGAAAGAGAGAAGGAGAAGCCGTTGTAGTCAAGGGCGAAGGCAATGAGGCTGTTCTCAAGATATGCCGTCAGTGTCTTTTGTTTTCCCAAAGAGTAGCTGTACTTCACCTTGGGGCATAGCATAAAGTCGAACTCATATCCATCCACTTCCTTCATCCACAAGAGCTGGGACACAATACTGTCCATAGCTACATCCACACTATGTCTTCCTCTCTTCCAGTGGGCTCCCAAGACTCCGTCAGGGAGTTCTACCCAAGTGTCTTTAAGCCTGTTGAAGTTGAGGTTGAAGGATGCCATATCAGATAGAGATAAGCCCCAGTAGCTGTATAGGGAAGGAAGGTTTCTTCCATCGATTGTAAATGAAAGCTCCTCGTTTACTCTGTACAAAAGCCCCATGTTCACCTCAATACCGGTACCGAACCTGAAGTCCTCCGTAAAGAGTGACAACATATCTCCTTGGAGCCTTGAGAGGGCATAGGAAGAAGGAAGGATATATGTCTCCATCCTCAAGGATGGTATACAGCTGATACCGATGGTCAGTTTATCGGTGACAGAGAAGGCATAACCTATCTCTCCCCGTGTGTCCAGGGAGAATATGCTTTTTCCTCCTCCAAAAAGCCTTTCACTTCCATCGAAGCCAAGGTTTACATTCCAGCCCCAGCCAAAGCCATCAGATATCTTCTCTCCAAAGAGGGAAAGATAGAGATCGCTGTTTCCTCCTATCTTCTTCTCTCTCATGAAGACATCTTCATCATCTGCCAGGGCTGTCACTACATATGCCCTTCTTTCTTTTGTGTAGGAAGAGGACAGGAAGGTGGATGTAAGGTAGTTTCTTATTCTCCATAACTCAAAGGTTTCATTATCCTCGTCAAAAGAAGGAACAGGGAACGAGGAATCGAAGGAAGAGAAGACAGATATGACCTCCGCATTATCCTTCCACCACTCCATGTCCTTCTTCTCCAAAGACAGGGCCATGCTCTCTGCAGCCTCTTCTGTGACACTTAATGGAGAGGAAAGGAAAGATAGCCCCTTTATATCTGAAGAGACATCAACCATGAAGCCAAAGGGAGTGTCCTCCTCTACTTCTCCAATGGTGGCAGGGGAAGAAAAGAAGGAAGAAGTACGGTTATAAGAGAAAGGGACGAAGGCTGCAGAAAGAGAAAAGACCACAGAAACCAAAACCAATGTACACATTATCTTCTTCATCATATTTCTCCCTCCATCTTTGTCAGTACAAATGAATACTTATCCAAGCCTGGTGACGGGTTCTTGTTTGTAAATAGCCCGACGTTCACAAAGTTTGCAGTGGTGCCTTCTCCTGCGTTGTAGAAGACAAGCTCCTTCTTTCCCTCTCTATAACGGAAAGTAAACTGAGTCTTTGTATAGAGGTTCATTCCCAAGGCCTTGGAATAGACGAGACTCGTGACGCTGTCGCCGTTTACCACCGATGACTCAGGCCTCCACTCCGAAGGGGACATGGTGGTAGTGTTCCACTTCTTTGCATTCCACTTATAGGCCTTCATATACTCCTGGCTTTCATCCTTGTATTTGATGTTTCCCTGAATGGGAGTGAAACCAGGGAGAGAGTCGTCTATAAGCGGCATTATGGTATATGCATTTCCATCATAGGCGGGATCCTTTTCACTGACAGTGATGTAATATGGATAAGCGCTGTCTCCGCTTTC
>JALFRH010000037.1 GCA_022785155.1 Spirochaetales bacterium | reverse complement strand
TCCTCGTAGGTTCTCCCTATTCTGCAAGCCTTGTCAACCTTGATGTATTGGTCGCCGCTCTTCTTTCTCTTGCTGTAGCCCACCTTCCTGGGGAGGTCGAGGTTGATCACTCCGGGAATTACTCCGGCATCTATGTAGTTGTAGATGGTCTTCTCCGAGTAGCCTATTGCAGCTTCACCTCCGTTTGCGAACACGATGTGGTGTACGCTCTGTCCCTTCTTCGTTCCTTTCTGGAGGATTTCGCCAAGACCCCTTGCCTCCTCTTCGGAGATGGTCACTCCGCTTCTCAGCTCCTTCAGCTGGACCCTATATTCATTGTCCGCCTCCTTGGCCCTGTAGTCTGTCTTGGGAAGCTTGCATCTGGGTCTTTTGCTGCAGCCGTTGCATACATATGGGGGCTTCTCCAGCAACGGGCAGACCTCCTGCTCGTAGTTCGGACAGTTAGATCCGCAGAAAACGTTGCATCCGCAGCAGCTGCTTCTTCTGCATGTCTTTGATCCGCACATGCCGGAAGATGGGCAGCGGTCCCTTTTTGCACAGCTGTTGTACTCCTTGCCCAATCCACCTGTATATACGGTGATTGTATGCCTTCTGATCTCCCTTGAGATTGAAGTGCAGTCCTTGTCGAGCTTTTTCCCAATCTCCTTGAATGAAAGCTTGTTAAGGTTCTGCTGTATGAATACTCGCTCATCATAAGTCAGATGTTTGTTCTTGCCTGGCATATTCTTGTCCTCCTTTGCCAAATGCCGCAGGAACCGTATATGGATTATTGCACGCAAAATGGAAACTTTGTAGGAATAAATGCAGCCCATCCACTTAAAGGAGCTTGAAGAAGTAAATGCAATCCCTTCTCTCTCTAAGGGCTGCATTTATCTTTTCAATTAACATATTATGTTCTGGTGTAAAAAAAACGTAAATTTGTAACATTGTTGTCAAATGTCAGGGATATAATGGAGCTGAATATTAATTCCGGAGGGGTGAATGCATTTCAGGGCTGTTGCAGTTGATGATGATCCAAGTTGTCTATCCACCTCCCTTTTGGAGTTGAAAAAGAATCCTGAAGTATCTGAGGCGGTTGGTTTCACTTCCCCTAAAGAAGCACTTTCATTTATCAAAGAACACTATTCCCCTGTAGTTTTGTTGGATATAAGAATGCCTGAAATGGACGGGTTGAGTCTTGCTGAAAAGATTCTTGATATTAATCCTCGTACAAATATAATCTTCGTCACCTCCTACTCCCACTATCTTCCCCAGGCTTTCTCCATCCATGCCTCGGGATATATTATGAAACCCTTGGATTCCAAGAAGCTTGATAATGAACTATCAAACCTACGCTTCCAGATGGAAGAGAATAAAACGGGGTTCTATGCCGTCACTTTCGGTTCCTTCGGCCTTACTTATAACGGAGACCATGTTTCTTTTGATAGTGAGGCCCAGAAGGAAATGATGGCCTATTTCGTCAACAAAAACGGTATGGCCGTAACAGTGGAAAAGATCAGTGAAGACATGGGCATCTCTCCTGAAAAAGTAGAAAAAACCATAGGTAGCCTGATCTCCATGTTCTCTTC
The DNA here is from genome assembly GCA_022785155.1 of Spirochaetales bacterium. GTDB lineage: Bacteria > Spirochaetota > Spirochaetia > Sphaerochaetales > Sphaerochaetaceae > Ornithospirochaeta. The sequence goes on along the minus strand of JALFRH010000037.1, from coordinate 2,408 downwards.
CCTTGGGGAAGATGGCCTTTTGATAAAGACAAAGAAGGGATACTTTCTGGATATGTCATTGATCAACTCCGATGTATCTGACGCCCTCGGGGGGATCATGGCGGCAAAGCTCCTCTTTGCCGGCGAATATCTCTCCCCATACAATTGGGCGGACGAAAGAAGAAAGGAACTAAGAACCATTCTCTGAGCCTCAGTTTGTTCACAGCCGAGGATATTTGCTGTATCATCTCATAGATGTGTCAGGAGGATAATGACAGAGATGAGACATGCAATAAAAAACGGCGGGATTATTCTTGAAGAGAATGCTGTGGTGAACATTACACTGGCTCCCGTCCAATCAAATTTTTCTGTTTATGAAGCTTTGAGAGTCCTAAATAAGCATGTAGTCCATCTTGAGGATCATGTAGAAAGACTAAAAAACAGCGCCTTCTCCATTGGCCTCAAACTACCAAAAGTAGAGTGGAAGGAAGAGATAGACAAACTGATAGAAAAAGACGGTATTACAGACGCAACGATGAGGATCCTTGTGGTAGGAACAGAGAAGCCTCTTTGGTTTATTACTTGGAATACACTTCTGACTTATCCTGACTCCTACTATAAAGAGGGGGTGTCTGCAATAACTTATAAGGGGGAGAGATTCCTTCCCCAATGTAAGACAGGAAACCTTTTGGTAAACTACCTTTCCCGTGAAGAAGGAAAGAGACACAATGCCTTCGAAGCCCTTCTTGTGGATAGAAACGGTGAGATACTTGAGGGAAGCAGAAGCAACTTCTATATCCTCAGGAAAAATGTCATGAAGACCGCCCCGGACGAGAAGGTTCTGGATGGAATAACAAGAATCAGCGTATTGAGGGCTGCAAGGGAATTGGGATATACAGTAGAGTTTTCAGCCCCGAAGCCGGAAGAGATATGGACGGCTGACGCTTCTTTCATATCCTCCACCAGCATGGGTGCCATGCCGCTGAGAATGGTGGATGGTAAAGAGTGCCCCTTTGATTACGAAAAAGTTGCAGCAATATGCAGCCTGGTGAGAAAGTGGGAGTGCATTGATGATCAAAGCTGAAAACCTTTCTTTCCGTTATGATCATTTCGGCGGAAAGGAGAGGGAAAAAGTACTGAAGAACATTAATCTTACTGTAGAGAAGGGTGACAAGATCTTGATCCTTGGAGAGCCTGAAAGCGGTAAGACCACCCTCTCCATGATACTCTCTTCCCTTATTCCTGAGTTTGTGGAAGGTGAATTGGAGGGAAAAGTCTATCCTGAGGGTGATATGAAGGACAGGATGGATAAATATACCCTGGTTCCCCAAAACTCAGGAGAGTTCATTCTTTCAGAGACTGTGGAAGATGAAATATCCTTTCCTTTGGAAAGTTTGGGTATAGGGCGGGAAGAGATGAAGGAGAGGGTGGAGAAGGCTCTTTCCTTCTGGGGCCTGCAGCATTTACGGGAAGCATCCACATCTGAGCTCAGCGGGGGGGAGAAGAGACGCCTTATGCTCTCCACTTCCCTTGTTACAGAGCCTGACTTTGTCATATATGACGAATCCTTCGACGACTTGGATGTTTCTTGGAGGGAAGTCTTGAAAAAGCATATAGAGACCAGCGGGGAAGCCTCTGTCGTCATGGCTTCCCGTTTCATTTCATATTTCGACTCCCTTTTTAATAGAATATACCTCTTGGAGAATGGAGAACTCAAAGAGTGGAAGGGGGAGGGGGCGGTAATCCCACGCCCGACGGCAGTAAAGGGAAGAAAGAACAATAGACTGGAGTGCAGGAATATTACCTTCACCCATCCCCGGCGCTCTTCAAATACTCCTCCCTTTGTATTGGAAGTGGATGACTTTTTCCTTGAAAGTGGGGAGGTTGTGGCCCTGATGGGTCCCAATGGAAGCGGAAAGAGTACTTTTTCCAGGCTTCTTTGCGGCTTGGATGACATGGATAGGGGAAGCATAGTCATAGACGGAAAAGAGTGCGGAAAAGAAGACCTGGGGAGAAGTGTGGGTTATATGTTCCAGAATCCAGACTACCAGATATTCCTTCCCACAGTGAAAGATGAGCTTTCATACTCCCTCTCATTTCTCAAAATAAGTGAGAATGAGAAGGAAAAGAGGCTTGAAGAGACCGCCTCCCTCTTTTCCTTGGACCTGTCTGACACAGCCTCCCTTATGAGCTACGGAGAGAGAAAGAGACTACAAAGCGCCATCTACTATAGTTTGGATCGTCCCTTCTATATTCTCGATGAATTGGACAGCGCCCTTTCATATAAGGAAAGCGTCTCCATTCTCCAGAGACTCTCTGAAAAGGGTGCAGGAATACTTCTTATAACCCACGACGAAGAGTTTGCAGCCATGGTGGCGGAACGAAGATCCAGGGCCCAGGAAGGGAGGATATATGAAGAATAGTTCCTA
>JALFRH010000015.1 GCA_022785155.1 Spirochaetales bacterium | reverse complement strand
GTCTTCACTTTTGGCTATTTTGATTGCCTTTGTCCTTATTCTTATATATATCTCCCTGAGATTCAGGCTTTCCTATGCCCTCTCTTCCATCATCGCCTTGCTCCACGATGTTTTCATGATGCTTTCCTTTGTGGCTATATTGCGTCTTGAAGTTTCAGGAACCACCATTGCCGCAGTTCTTACCATCATCGGATACTCCCTCAACAATACCATTGTCATTTTCGATAGGGTAAGGGAGAACATAAGGAACACCAAAGGCGGGGATGTATATACTCTTGTTTCCCTTTCTGTAAGACAGTCTTTCACAAGAACAGCCATTACTACCCTCACCACTCTTTTTGCCATAGTTCCTTTGGCAATATTCGGTTCCGGGGAAATAAAGCTCTTTGCCATTAATCTGATTTGGGGCTTGGTCATCGGAGCATATTCGTCTTCCTTTATAGCTCCTTCCCTGTTGATGGTTTTCCATTCATTCTTCCCGATTGATAAGATCAAGGAAAAGAAGGAGGAAGAGGAATACTCCCTCGTTGACTGATGAAAGTTGTCTTGGCAAATAATCTAGGCTTCTGCAAGGGCGTCGAAAGGGCCCTGAAGATTGCCGAAGAAGTATTATTGGAGAATAAAGGCAGGAAGATATATTTCTATGGCGAGATAGTCCATAATGCCTTGGTCACCGATAACTTCAGGAATTCCGGTGCCCTTATGATCAAAAGCCCTGAGGAAATAGAAGAACCTGGCATTGTCATAATAAGAGCTCATGGAATACAGGACGAAGAGAGAAAAAAGCTGACGGACAGGGGTAATTGGATTGTAGACTGCACATGCCCTGTAGTACTGAAGGGACAGAGACTTGTGAGGGAGTCTGAAAGGCCTGTAATAGTTCTGGGCTATAAAGGACACTCGGAAGTAATATCCCTTTCAGGTTCTTCCAACTCGTCGGTCATTGTGGTCTCCTCCCCCCAGGATTTGGATGATATCGCCCCCGGAAAGTATAGAGGGGTGGTGCAGACGACTTTTTCTATTCCAGTTTTAAATGAAATAATTGAAACAGGAAGTAAAAAGGGAATAGAAATAGAGTTGGTCAATACAATATGCAGGGCTTCCATTGTAAGAAGAACCTGTGTGGAGAATCTGGCTGGGAATGTGGACGCTGTAGTTGTTGTGGGGGATAGACACTCCGCCAACGCCAACGAACTGGTGGCGGCTGCCAAAAGAAGGGGATGCCCTTCTTTCCTGGTGGAAAGCGAAGATTCTATTCCCAACGAGGTTTTCGCTTATGATATAATAGGTTTGACGGCAGGAGCCAGTACCCCTTGCAGTCAGTATCTAAAGGTAAAGGAAAGACTGGAGAGTATAGATAATGGACAACAATAAGATTCAGGTACCGATTCCATCTGTAAAACGTTTCCCGTCATATCTGAGAATTCTCAGACAGAGACAGGCTGAAGGAATGGAGTACATCAGTGCAACTGTTCTTGCAGATGAACTTAATCTAAAGCCTATTCAGGTAAGAAAAGATATTTCCTGTACCGGAATTGAGGGAAAACCAAAGGTTGGTTTCGTTGTTGATGAATTGATCGACAGCATTACCCATGCCCTTGGCTGGGACAACTCTGCAGAGGCACTGATAGTAGGTGTGGGAAATTTGGGAAAAGCCATAAGTATGTATGAAGGCTTTGCTGCCTATGGTCTGAGGATCGTAGGGGCCTTCGATAATGACGAAGAGAAGATCGGAACTATGGTAGGCGATCTTGTGGTCCAGGGTATGGATAAACTGAAGGTCTTCATAGAGACAAATAAAATATCCATCGCCGTCATTACAGTTCCTGCCTCCAAAGCTCAGGAAGTCGCCGACCTTCTCATCAGTTACGGTATCAAAGGCATATGGAATTTCGCCCCCAAAGATCTGAAGATTCCATCAGGCGTAGTAATGCAGAGAACTGACTTGGCGACTTCTTTTGCCGTTCTTTCTGTAAAAATGAGAAAAAAGTTCGATTCCCAGAACTCTGTAATGGATATTGAGGAAGAGATTTGATGTTCTCCCTCTATCTTACAGGAAATAAGGAAACAGACGATAAATCCGTGTTGGAGTATCTTTCCCTTCTCTTGGAGGAAGGGAATGATTCTTTATATGCAGTCTCAACACTTTCAAATATTTCTGCTCTCCTCAAGTGGTATATCCCATCCATCAATTGGCTGGGCTTCTATCTTAGACGCGGACGTAAATTGGTGCTGGGCCCATTCCAAGGGGAGCCTGCCTGTACCGAGATACCGTTTTCCAGGGGTGTCTGCGGTAAGTGCGCCACAGAGGGAAAGACCATCATCGTCCAAGACGTCGAGCTCTTTCCCGGCCATATTGCATGTTCTTCTCTATCAAAAAGCGAAATAGTGGTGCCGCTTATCAAAGAAGGCCATTTATATGGAGTCCTTGATGTGGACAGCCCGGAAAAAGGAAGGTTCGGAGAAGGGGAAAGAGTATTATTGGAAAGAGCCGCCTCCCTTATATCCGATTCAAATCTTCCTGAACACTTGAAAGTATTTGCTGAAAGAGAGTAAAATCAGGTAAAGCGTTTGAAGGAGACGAGTAACACTTTGTCGCCGCCGAAGAGAAAGGTGTCCTCCGAAAGGTGGGTGTGAGACACCTGGGGCAGAAGTGTGAAAACCACTCCCTAGTTGCATTCCTCAAAGGGAAACCGAGTATGGAATGACGTAGGTAGGCGTCAACTGCACAAATTGAGCGTCCCCTCAAAAAGGGGGAAGCAAGGTGGAACCGCGGAGCCTTTGCAGCTTCGTCCTTGCACAGATAGTGTAAGGGTGAGTCTGCAAAGGCTTTATTCATTATAAGGAGAAAGATATGGCTAAGGAAATTGAACTCAGCACTCTAAGGCATTCGACAGCCCACGTCATGGCTGAAGCTGTTCTCGAATTATTCCCTGATGCACAGATTGCAATCGGGCCAGCCATTGAGAATGGATTCTATTATGACTTTGATCTGCCACGTCCGCTGACAGACGCAGACCTGGAGGTCATAACAAAGAACATGAGAAAGATCATAAATAGTGGAAAGTCTTTTGTCAGAAAAGAAGTGACAAGAGATGAAGCTAGGGAGATCTTCAAGAACCAGAAGTATAAGCTTGAACTTTTGGATGCAATTCCAGAGGGTGAAACAGTAACTACATACACTCAGGGTGGATTTACAGATCTTTGCAGGGGACCACATGTAGAGTCTACAAAAGACCTGGTTGCAGACGGCTTCAAGCTTCTCTCCATTGCCGGTGCATATTGGAGAGGAAACGAGAAGAACAAGATGCTCACAAGAATCTATGCCACAGCTTGGGGCAGCAAGGAAGACTTGAAGGCATATATGGATCATCTTGCAGATATCGAGAAGAGAGACCATAGAAAGCTTGGAAAGGAACTTGATCTCTTCTCACTCCATGAAGAGGCAGGTCCTGGTCTTGTATACTGGCATCCTAGGGGAGCGAGGATCAGACAGACAATCGAGCAGTTCTGGAGAGAAGAACACTATAAGAACGGTTATGAAATGGTCTACACACCTCATGTAGGTAAGAGCTGGCTCTGGGAAACCTCCGGACACTTGGGCTTCTACAAGGATTCCATGTATCCTCCAATGGAAATGGACAACACAGACTACTATGTAAAACCAATGAACTGTCCTTTCCATATCATGATCTATCAGAACTCAAAGAAGTCTTACAGGGACCTCCCATGCAGATGGGCTGAACTTGGAACTGTCTATAGATATGAAAAGGCCGGTTCCCTCCATGGTCTCATGAGAGTAAGAGGATTTACTCAGGACGATGCACACCTTTTTGTTACACCTGACCAGATGGACGACGAGATTATGGAAGTCCTCAGATTCTCACTCCATATGCTCCATGCCTTCGGCTTCAACGATATCCACGCATACATCTCCACCAAGCCTGAAAAGAGCGTAGGTGAGGTTGAGAAGTGGAATGCTGCAACAGAAGCATTGAAGAAGGCTGTTGAGAAAGAAGGCCTCAAGTATGACATCGATGAAGGCGGCGGAGCATTCTATGGTCCTAAGATCGACTTGAAGATCAAAGATGCCATCGGTAGAGAGTGGCAGCTCTCGACTGTACAGTTCGACTTCAACCTTCCTGAAAGATTCGGCATGACATTTGTGGATAAAGATGGCGTCGAAAAGAGACCATACATGATCCACAGAGCTCTCTTGGGATCCATCGAAAGATTCTTCGGTGTCCTTATGGAGAACTATGCAGGAGCATTCCCACCATGGCTCAGCCCTGATCAGATTGCCATTATTCCTGTAGGCGATATGGCTTATGATTACTCGAAGTCTCTTGCCGATACTCTCAGGAAAGAGGGCTTCAGGGTGGCTATCGACCTCTCTGACGATAGAATGAATGCTAAGATCAGAAAGGCCCAGAAGCAGAAGACTCCATATATGTTGATCATCGGAGAGAAGGAAATGGCTGGAAATCTCGTTTCCATCAGATACAGAAACGGAAAGCAGGCCAACTTGATTCCTACTGCCGACTTTATCAAGGAAGTCCACTCTGTCATCGACAACAAAGAGCAGATCTGATCAAAAAGAAACAAAAAAACAGGGAAGAGGGTTTTGCTTTCTTCCCTTTTTCATTGTTTAAGTGGATGGTATTTGTCCCCCGATACTTCACAAAAATCGATATGCAAACTATCTTTGATATAGCTATATAAGCCATAGGAGGAGAAGAATAAATGAATCTTCCCAATAAATTGACAGTAATCAGATTGGTCATGGTACCCGTCTTTCTTATTTCTTTTATCATTTCCCAAAAAATCCCATTCCTTGCAATTCCTGCCATGGCAATCTGCCTTGTGTGTTATGTTGTGGCGGAGCTTACTGATTTGATGGATGGAAAGATTGCAAGAAAGAGAGGTCTCGTGACAGACCTTGGAAAGGTAATGGATCCCTTTGCAGACACACTTTCCCATGTTACATACTTTGTCTGTTTCCTCTCCTATGGAATCATGCCTCTTTGGGCCTTCATTATCATTATGTGGAGGGAGTATGCAATATTATTTGTAAGGATGCTCCTTGCCAAATATGCCGGAAAGAGCATGCCTGCAAATATCTTCGGAAAATCAAAGACAGTATTGTATGCAGTGGCGACCATATTTTCCATTGTATATATTTGTCTCATGACCTTCCTTCCAGGAGCAGCCGAAGCATCTTGGAACGGAGCATATTCCATTGCGCTCTACGTTCTATATGCCCTTTCCGCCCTTGCCGCCCTTATGAGTTTTGTAATATATGCAAAGGACGTAATCAAAAGTAAAGCCCTTTCAGGAATGACAAGATGAAAGGTAACGGCGGTTTCCCTTTCGTGGGGTTTACTGAAGAAGACAAGGAAAGGCTTCAGATTGTTATCAGCGACGTAGACGACACCATAACAAAGAATGGAAAACTCTACCCGGATGTATTGGAGGCAATGTGGCGTATCAAGGCCAGCGGCAGGACAATTGTCCTTGTCACCGGTGGAAGCGTGGGCTGGTCTGATGCATATCTCAGGCAATGGCCTGTGGACGCAGTAATAGCTGAAAGCGGCGCTGTGATGATATGTCATGGTAAAGACGAAGACGTGGTTCAGATTGTAAACCCAGTAATCAATAAGGAAGAAGTCTTTTCAAAGAGAAGGCTTCTTCTTGAAAAGACGGAAGGCCTTCCTCTCTCTTCGGATCAATGTGCCAGGGTCTTTGATATAGCCTACGACAAGAAAAAGATGAATGAATATGAAATCAAGGCTTTGAAATCTACTTTGACACTCTATGGCGCCTCATGGGCCGAGAGCTCCATTCATATCAACGCTTGGTTCGGAGACTACGACAAACAGAAATCTTTGGAGTACTTTTTCCAAGGACCCCTGGATATTAGTAAAGAAGAATATATGGAGCACTCTATATATTGCGGAGACTCCTTCAACGACCAACCCTTGTTTAAATATATTCCTACCAGCATCGGTATGCATACAGTGGCTGAGAGAAGAGATGAATTCGAGACTCTTCCCACTTATATAACAGATGGTGGACCTGGGGATGGTTGGTGTCAAATGGCCAAGGCTCTTTTGGACTAAAAAAGAATAAAACAAAAAAATAAAAAATTTTGAAAATCACTGTTGACACATTGTGGATATATTTTGTAGATTACTTAGGCACGCGGTTGAAATAGCGAAAGCAAAGAAAACCAAGTGCGATGTTTTTTGAGAGATATCAGCGAAGGGAAGAGAAGATAGAAGCTTGTAATAATTGAGCTTACTGTCAATTCAAGAACTGAACAAAGGCAGAAGAATAAAAAAGAAGCCGAGTTCGTTTAGATGAAAGGCAGAATCGAATGAAAAGCTGCCTGCACTTCGGTGCAGGACTCCATGACGGAGAGTTCGATCCTGGCTCAGAACG
>JALFRH010000168.1 GCA_022785155.1 Spirochaetales bacterium | reverse complement strand
CTCATATCACTCTGCGTTCTTTGCAGCCTTGGCAATAACGCTCTGGAAACCAGGGATGGAGATTGAGCAGGAAGCGAAGAGTGCTTCGTCAGCTGTAACGACATAGCCTGGGTGAGCTTCCTCTGGTCCTCTTACTCTTGTTGGGAGGGCAAGGACTTCGTCAGCTGTCTTACCTACGCAGTAGTCCTCGAAGGCTGCTGCCTGCTGGAACCACTCGTTGGTAGCTTCGCTGTACTTCACCATGTTGTAGTCGAATCCAAGTTCCTTCTTTGTTCCCTTGTATGTAGTCTTCACGATTTCGTCGAACTCATCGACTTCGTGGCTTGGCTGGATTGCATCTGTGACAGTTGCAAGGATCTTTCCATCCTCACCGACTGTTGCTGCTGCAAACTCAACATACATCTTGATAAATCCGTTCTTTCCGTCAGCTGGAGCTGTGCTGTCTTCGGCTGTGCTGTTGCATGCAACTCCGAGAGCGAAGGATGATGCCTCGAACTCCTGTGCATATGGGTCTGTTGCTGCCTTTACAACTGCTTCGATGAAGTCTGGTATGCTGATGGAGCAGGAAGCGAAGAGTGTCTCGTCTGTTGTGACGACATAGCCTGGATGTGGCTCATCCTCTCCCCTTACCCTTGTAGGCATTGCTGCCACTTCTTCAGCTGTCTTTCCGACTACATATTCTGCAAATGCGTCGGCCTGCTGGAACCATTCGTTTGTAGCTTCGCTGAACTTGACCATGTTGTAGTCATATCCAAGTTCATACTTGCTCTTGAATGTCTTCTCTGGGTCGATTGCATCTCCGTTCATCTTGTTCTGGGCGCAGTCGATCTTTGCGTCCACGATGACGCCGTTCTCATCCACTACAACTGCAGCCACGGTTGCGGAGTAGGCAGCCTGTGTTGATGTAGAGGAGTCTGAGTATACAACGCCCATACCCAGCTTATACTTTCCACTTGTTGACTTTGGTGTCTCCGCCACTGGCTTTGCAGCTTCAACAACCGGCTCAGCTGTCTCGACTTTGACTTCTTCGACCTTAGCTGTAGCTTCTGGTTCCTTTACTTCCGCCTTTGTTTCTACAGTTGTTGTAGCGGCAGGAGCAGGTGTAACAGTTGTTGTAGTAGTTGTCGTCGCAGTTTCTGCTTTCTTTCCGCAAGAAACGAAAGAGAAAAGGACACAAGCAACAAGAAGAGCAATAAGAATCTTCTTCATTTTCTATCTCCCATTCATTAAGTAAACCAATTTGATTGGTGACAAGCACCTCTTAACATTCAACCATGTTGAGAGGTTATAGTCAATAAATCGGTATCGATAAAATATCGTCCAAATGCACATTTTATTCTATTGTTTTACACCTTGCTTCCTTTTATATGTAATAAATCCAAAAACTCTGTTTTTCCATTCCATAAATCTCTCTTCTTTCCATACTGCTATATTGCCATTTTTTCTCTCATTTGCTAAATTTTTCCCAATATGACACAGAGACGCAGAAGAGATATTTATTTCTTATGGAATATATGACCCAGATACCGGTATTCACCGGTATTTTTTTTGTGTTACGGAGGGAAAAATGAATTATTTCAAGGGAAGAAGCCTATGTGTAATCGATGATTTCTCTAAGGAAGAGAGACTCTATCTTTTTGAAAAGGTAAGAGAGTTGAAGAAGGCCATAGCAGATGGAGACACAGCAAAAAGAGATAGTTTCAGAATCAACGATCCTGATTTCGGTATATATGAGGTCTTTCTTGAAGACAGTACAAGAACCAAGGAAAGTTTTCGTAACGCTTCGGAGTTCCATCATGTGAAGCTCACTGAAATGAGTGCAGACAACTCCTCCTTCAACAAGGGAGAGAGTTACAGCGACACCTTCAACACCCTCTGTGGATACAACAACAGAATATTCATCATCAGAAGTAAGGTTGAAGGGGTTACAAGATACCTGGATGAAGCCTGTTCCAAGTATGCAGAGAGAAACAATCTCGGCTTCAAACCTGTCTTTATAAACGCAGGAGACGGAAAGCATGAACACCCCACACAGGAGTTGTTGGATGAATACTCTTTCCTTGAAGACAACAACTGGGATACTTCCTACCTCCATATAGCCCTTGTCGGTGACCTCTACCATGGAAGAACGGTGCACAGCAAGGCAGACGGCCTTACACTTTGGTCAAAGGTGAAGGTGGACCTAATTGCACCTCAGGAACTTGCCATGCCTGAAGCATATGTAACAAAGATGAAGGAAAACGGCTTTGAAGTAACAGAGTATCCTTCAATCGAAAAATATCTCGAGAGTGGAAACTGCGCAGACAAGTGGTACTTTACCCGTCCTCAGCTTGAGAGAATGGGAGAAAAGATCCTCCAGAAGCAGGATGAACTGAGAAAGAGCATCACATTCAGAAAGGAGTTTATGGATAGGCTTCCTGAAAACACAAGATTCTACCATCCTCTTCCACGTCATAAGGTCCATCCTACCATTCCTACATTCCTTGACGAAACACCTCTCAACGGCTGGGAGAAGCAGTCCATCAACGGCATGTATACAAGAATCGTACTGCTGGCACTTGTATCAGGCAGAATCGGCGACGACTTTGTTCCTAAATGCAAGAAGGAAGAGGCGGAGGAAGCAAAGTGGATAATCGAAGTACAGCCAGGAGAGAAGAAGACAAGAACCATCTCTGAGGGTGTAAATCCAATTAAGAACGGAATCGTCATCGACCATATCTGTAGAGGGGAAGCTCCTGAGGATATAAGGCGCCACATGATCCTCATCAGGAGAGTCATGAACCTTGACTCCATGAAGGGAGGAGAATGGGTGAGCCAGGGCTCGGACGGCAGCTATAAAGGCATTATATTCCGTATCGGACACTTCGATCTTACACACAAAGAGATCAAGAGACTTGCTGCATCTGCTCCGGGATGCACCCTGAACATCATTGAAAACGGAGAAGTGAAGAGAAAGATCAGAACAAAGATTCCTCCACGCATCTATAACTTCGACGACCTTATGTGTACAAACGACGCATGTATCTCCAACGACTCCCAGAGCGAACACGTTGGATCCATGTTCCACCGCACTCCGGACAACAGATTCATCTGTGCTTACTGCGGCAAGGTACACACATTCAAAGAAATATTCAAACACTGACAAAAGGAGACAAAAATATGGAAAAGACATCTTACTCAGAAAAAATTGCACAGAAAGCACTGGAAATGGGAGCGATCAGACTCAGCCCCCAGAAGCCCTTCTGCTGGGCAAGCGGCTACTATATGCCTATCTATAATGATAACAGAACCCTCCTTGGAGATTGGGAAGCAAGAAAGATGATTGCATCCGCCTTTGGCGAGATCCTTTCATCCATCGGCTTCGATCCAGATAATATTGCAGGAACAAGCACCGCAGGTATTCCTCATGCAACCACCCTTTCAGATATGCTCCATAAGCCTTTGACATACATAAGAAGTTCAGGAAAGGACCATGGACTGAAGAATCAGATCGAAGGCCTTGGAAGAGCCAAAGGATATGACGGAAAGAAGGTTCTTCTCATCGAAGACCTTATCAGCACAGGCATGTCCAGCATCAAGGCTGTAAAGGCCATCCAGGAAGCAGACGGCCTTGTTCCATACTGTCTCGCCATCTTCACCTATGGAACAGAAGAGGGAAAGAAGGCTTTTGGTGACCTGGATCCAGTATGTACTCCCCTTACAATCCTCGATTACGACTATGTAATCTCCATTGCTGAGAAAACCGGATATATCACATCAGAGGAAAAGGAAATCCTTAAAGACTGGTCGTCTTCACCATTTACATGGGGAGAAAAACATGGCTGGAAGAAGGAGGAAAGATAATGGATTACAGATCACTCTTGGAAAAGACTGCCAAAGACAACAAAAGCATTTCCTGTATGGGAATAGACCCCAACTTCTCCGCCCTCCCCTTTGGAGTGACTGTGGATGAGTATTACACCACTCTCTTGGAGGAAATCAAAAGAGAGGGGATGGGCATTGCCTCCTATAAGCCGAACATTGGATACTTTTCACGGTTGGATAAGCCTCTTGAAGGGGACTTCTCAGGCTCAGTCGCCCTTAGCCACATAATAAAGGCACTTCCATCCTCTCCTTTTATCTTGGATTCCAAGAGAGGAGACATTGCCACAAGCA
>JALFRH010000240.1 GCA_022785155.1 Spirochaetales bacterium | reverse complement strand
CGTTTCGCCCTTCCTCTGAAGGCAGATAGCCTCAACCAGTGGACCATTACCAAGAAAAGCATAAAATCAGCCTTGGACAGTGGAATGAAAAAAGAAGAAATACTATCAAATCTTTCTTCCTTCTCCTCATCTCCTTTGTCACCGGTCATAGAAGAAAGATTATCTTTATGGTGTGAAGAGTATGAGAGGATAACCATAGAGAGAGCTGTTCTCATAAATACTGAAGAAAGAGTTTCCAGGATAATCAGACTTATACCCCAGATGCAGAGTTATATCATTTCGAACCCTTCTCCAAATCTGTTTGTAATGGATGGGGAAAAGGAAGAGGAATGGCGGGAAATGCTGGCTGCATCAGGTTTCGATATGCTTCCTGTAACAAAGGGCCCTGAATTTTCAAAGCCACATACTTCAGAGTCCATCGTCCCCCTTCCTCCCTCCCCCACGCTACCTTTTGAAAGGGATGTGGACTACGACAAGGAAGAATACTGCAAGATACTGAACAACTCAAAGTCATTTCTTCAAAAGTGCTTTGTCTCTTCCCATGCAGTATTCTCTTCAAAAACAGAACTGAAGTTGGATTGGATAGACGGCCTGGAGTACAGGGAGAAGAGAGACAGAGTCCTGAGAGCCATCAACGACCAGGATAATCTCATTATCATGGATATAAACGAAGACCCAAGGATAGTAAGGCCCATCAGATTGATTGAAAGGGAAGATGGTGACGATCTTATTACAGAGAGGGAGACACTGGACTTGTCAAAGATATGGAAGGTGGCGGCAGTACCTTCATATATCAGAAATCCAGATTGATTTCCTTTGGATAGTGGTAACCGGTAAAGGACTCGAACTGTAGTTTCCCCTGCTCCATAAGCATATCCCAGCCAAACTTCAAAGTGCAGCCGGCCTTCTCTGCAGCAAGAAGGAACTTGGTGTATTTAGGCTTGTAAACGATATCGTAGGCAATCTCTTTGCCTGTGAACTTGAAGTTCTCTGCAGGGTTTACATCTTCATATGGATGGAGTCCCATTTTCGTTGCCTGTACCACCAGGTCGACTTTTCCTTCATAAAGGGAAATATTCTCCAGCTTGTCGGAGGCCACGCCATAAAGGGTAGCCAGTTCGTCTGCCTTTGATTTTGTCCTGTTTACTATGGTGACCTTGATATTTCTCATTTTCAGAGCCCATATAATGGCTTTGGCCGCACCACCGGCTCCGATTATCAAAGCAGACTTTATCCTTCCTTCATCTATTTCTTTTTCAATGGGATGGATAAAGCCGTAGTAGTCGGTATTGGTGCCCTTCCACATATTAGGCACCCTTACTACAGTGTTGCAGGAACCGATGAGTTTCACTTCCCTTGTTATGTTTCCCAAATACTTCAACACATCCACTTTAAACGGGACTGTGACACTGAAGCCCCTCATCCTCAGCATCTCGGCCAAAGACAAGAAGGATCTGATGGAATCGGCAAGGAAAGGAACATATACGGCGTTATAGTGTATTCTCTGGAAACCAGGATTATGTATCTGAGGTGAAAGGGAGTGCATTACAGGGTTCCCGACGACACCATAGATACCTGTATTGTCATTAAGCTTATCAGCCCTGTATAGAAGCTTCAGGTCCCTTGCACTTACCATACCTGGAGCCACGGCCTTGCCATTGGAACCAAAGGTAAGCATACTTCCCATTTTCTTATAAAGAATTCTTGTACAAACACCCCATTCACCCATACCAATGATGATCTTGGGTACATTCTTCAGTTCATCATTGATTCTAAAGAGGGTCATGATATCTGCAATGTTATGGGGAGTAACAGCTATCTTGGCCACATCTCCTCTGGAGGCAAGTGAGTGTACACGGGAGAAAATATCAGCAGGAACACCCTGGAAGTCATGGATACTTCTGATGACCTTCATCCCCAGGCTGTGGGCTGCTTCCTCTACATCGCTTTTCTTTACATCATCCTCCACATCTACATAGGCATAACCACCCTTCTGCATGGTTTCGATGAGAAGATTTCTTCTTGCCTTCTCCTGCATTGTACACTTTCCTCCGTCAGATACTCTACGGAGAGTTAGAATTACAGGAATATTTACAAAAGAAGGGAAATCTACGGCTTTAGGAACTTCTTCCGGAGAGAGCAGGTCTAGTCTAAGTTCACAAATATCTACATAGTCCTTGTTTTCAGCAAGGGCTTTCAGATTATCCAATATCGTTGGTCCAGATAGTGTCAGACAAATCAAAACGCACTCCTCCGGGGTGATTGTATTAGTTGAAAGGAAAACTTTCAACCAAACAACAGCCATTATTGCATAAAAACTGCATAGAAATAGACAATTGTGTATAGATCAATCGATGTTATCCAAGAACCTTTCCAAGTATCCGGATACATACTCGGCCCAACTATATTGAGCCATAAACTCTCCTTCGAAATTCTTCAGCACATCCTTGTCACCACGCTTGAACCTATAGTAGTCGCAATCTATTTTGGAAGCGTCTACTGCAAGTGAGTTATATGAACGGATTACACAGGCTTCCGCCCCCACCTCCCTGAGACTCTTCATCATTGCAGTAATGATCTGCTGCATATATGCCTGCTGGGAGGAATCGAACTCGCTGTCTTCAAAGAGGATTCCCGCCAACTCCCTTATGGTGCAGCTTGCTCCTGCCCTGAGGATCAGATATGCCATAAGTTCCTTGCTCTTACTTCTTGAGAACTTGATAAGGTTTCCCTTCGAATCATAGACATCGAAGTTGCCGAAACATTTGGCTGTAACGAGAATGCTGCCTCCATCATTGACAGGAAACCTCAAGTGTTCCAATTCCCTTCTGATCTTATCTTCCGATACAGGCTTCATAACATAACCGGAGGCATGGAGACTCATGGCAGGAAGTGCATATTCATCATATCCAGTGACAAATATAATGTTTGTCTCAGGATCTTTGGCCTTAATCTTTTCTGCAAGCTCAAGGCCCGTCATACCACGCATTCTTATATCAAGGAAAGCGACATCCGCTTTATTGGTCTTAATCCATTCTACAATTTTCTGGGGTCTTGAAAAACCAATGACTTCGGCCTCCGGTTTCACAGTCTTTACCAAATCAGTAAGCATTTCCAAAGCCAAAGGTTCATCGTCGGCTGTAATAATTGTCACTCTACCCCTCCTTGCATAATCATATTTTCATTATTGTACTATCTTATTGTCAAGAATTAAAACACAGAGTTCATTGTATACCTATACATTTATCACATCTTCCTTATTTCACTTCCTTTTTTTATACTTACCCCGGAGATAAATATGAAAAACCTACAGGTCCAGGAATTGACCCTCGCCTTTGCAGATAGAGAAATACTGAGAGATGTTTCATTTAACATGAACGAAAAAACAAGATGCGCCTTGGCCGGAGCCAATGGTTGTGGCAAATCCACGCTTTTAAAGGCTCTTACAGGTGAAATACAAAGCGACAGCAAGAAAGTAAGCATCACCAAAGGAGCCAGAATTTCCTATCTGCCACAGAGCGATATTGTCCTGGGGGAAAAGTCTGTATACGACACCGCCGAAGAGGGTTATTCCAGATTCCAGGCTGTTTTGGATGAAATAAAAGACTGTGAAGAGAGGACAAGTAATGGTGGAAAGGAAGCCATGTCTGCAGCAGAAAGATTATCTGAATTGCACGAGACTCTTGTGGACAGCGGCTACTGGGACAGAAAATCCCGTATTGAAACCATTCTCATGGGTCTTGGTTTCAACGTCTCCGACTTTACCCGTGAAGCCAGGGAGTTCAGCGGCGGATATCAAATGAGGATCGCACTGGCAAGAATCCTTGTGGAGAATCCTGACTTTCTTCTTCTGGACGAGCCTACAAACTACCTGGATATCGAAGCAATGACTTGGCTGCTGGATTACCTCAAGGGCTTCAACGGAGGCCTCATGATCGTATCCCATGACCAGGAGTTCCTTGATTCTCTTGTCACTGAAGTGTATGAACTCTTTAATGGTAGACTAACCCGTTACACAGGCAACTACACAAAATACACTGAAACAAGAACCATGGAGATTGAAGCCCTGGAGAAGGCTAAGAAGAAGCAGGAAGAGGATATGGAAAAGACCGAAGAGTTCATTGAACGCTTC
Source organism: Spirochaetales bacterium (assembly GCA_022785155.1). Classification (GTDB taxonomy): domain Bacteria; phylum Spirochaetota; class Spirochaetia; order Sphaerochaetales; family Sphaerochaetaceae; genus Ornithospirochaeta. The sequence goes on along the minus strand of JALFRH010000240.1, from coordinate 10,212 downwards.
AGATACAAGGCGACAAAAGCCAAGCAGGTCCAATCCAGAATCAAGATGATGGAGAAAGTCGAGTCCATCGAGGTCCCGGGACACTTGAAGAAACTCCACTTCTCCTTCCCTCCTTCACCCCATTCAGGTAACGATGTAATGGTTGTGGAGAACCTGAATAAGAAATATGGCGATAACACCATCTACAATGATTTTTCATTTCTGGTATCCAAGGGCGAACGCCTTGCCATCACCGGCCGTAATGGAGCCGGCAAGTCCACCCTGTTAAGGATACTTGCAGGTGTGGATCCGGATTATTCAGGAGTCGTCAAGGACGGAGCCGGAGTAATCAAGGGATACTTTGCCCAGGATACCGAGAAGACATTGAATCCAGACAATGACCTTGTGGAGGAACTGGAGACCATTGCAGACACAAAAGACCAGCCAAGACTGAGAAATATGCTTGGAGCCTTCCTCTTCTCCGATGACGATGTATTCAAAAAAGTAAAGGTACTTTCAGGTGGAGAGAAATCCAGGCTTGCCCTATTGAAGATCCTCCTCCATCCATCAAACCTGCTTTTGTTGGACGAGCCTACCAACCACTTGGATATCAACGCAAAGGAAATGCTGTTGGAAGCCATAAAAAACTATGGAGGAACAGTCATCTTCGTCTCCCATGACAAGCACTTCATCAAGAACCTTGCAACCAGAATCCTCTATATAAGTCAGGATGGCCCTGAGTTCTTTACAGGAGGTTATGATTACTTTGAGTACAAACTTGAAGAGAAAGAAGCAAAATGGAGAGTCGAGAGAAACAAAGCCAAGGAGAAACCTGAAGTAAAACCTGTTTCCTCCTATTCCGAAATGAAAGCAAAAAGGAATAGAATCAGGGCGTTGGAAAAAGAACTTGAATCCATCAGTAAGGAAATGGATGGACTGAACAACGACATTTCCTTTCTGAAAGGAGAAACAGAAAAAAGTGAAGTCTACTCTTTTCCCGATAAAATCAACGCCATTATGAAGAAAAAGGAAGAGAAGGAAAGGATTCTTGAAGAAAAGGAAGAGCTATGGCTCTTGAAAAGCGAGGAGCTGGAGGCTTTAAATGGAGAGAATAATTGAACCCTCCCTGTTGCAGAAGGAGTTTTCTTCCCTTTTTCCTTCCCTTGTTTTGGCTTCATCTTCCCCCAACAGGAAAAAGCTTTTGGAAGATGGAGGAAGCTATGTCTCTGTTTTCGTACCAAATGCAGATGAGAGCATCTCAGGCCTGGACCTTATTTCTGCCATGGAGAAAAACGCAAGAGTCAAAATGGAGGCATATCTTTCATCTTCTTCCTTCAATCCCATGCTTCCAGCCATAAGTGCCGACACCCTGGTGCACATTGACAATGAGCTCTTGGGAAAACCAAAGGACAGGGAGGACGCCAGGCGGATACTCTCCCTCCTCTCGGGAAGGAGACAGACTGTCCTGACAGGTTGCGCCCTTTATGACAAAGAAATAGGAATAAAAGTATTCTGCGACCAAGCCGATGTAATTTTCCACAGATTAAGTGACAGCGACATAGAGTCTTATCTTGATAGAGATGAGTGGAAAGGGGCTGCAGGTGGATATAGACTGCAGAAAAACGGCTGGAGATTGGTGGAGACAATAGAAGGAGACTGGACCACCGTAGTGGGACTCCCCTTAAAGAAGTTGATCGAAATAAAGAAACTTAACCAATAAGCTCGTCATAGTGCTCCAATCCCAGCTGGAGAATCTTTGTAATATGCTCGTCAGAGAGCCTATAGAGGATGGTCCTTCCCTCTTTCTTGAATCTCACAAGTCTGGATGAACGAAGAATCTTCAACTGCTGAGACACTGCAGACTGGCTCATTTTGACCTTTTCGCTTATAGCTCCTACGCTGCACTCTTCGTTTTCCCACAGCACAAAGAGTATCCTCAGCCTTGTAGGATCACCGAAGACTTTGAAAAAGTCAGCCATATCTACAATTTCTTCTTCACTGATCACTTTTTCATCCATTATTGTTTCTATTCCTCTATTTCTCTATAATACAGCAATTAAATCTAAAAATCAAAGAAAGGTGAGGAAGACTATGACAATAGACAACAAGAAAGCTAAGATTATCCTTGATGACGGGTGTGAGTATTGTGCTGATGTTATCCATGACAACATGGGCTCAAAGAGCATCGACATCTCCGGATTGAGGAAAGAAACAGGCTACATCACCTATGACCCGGGATTCATGAACACCGGATCCTGCATGTCATCCATATGCTATATCGATGGAGAGAAGGGAATACTCAGATATCGTGGTTATGATCTTGAAGACCTGGTATCAAAGTGTGACTTCATCGAAGTCGCCTACCTTATGGTAAAGGGCACCTTGCCGAATTTGGAAGAAAGAACAAAGTACATGCAGCTTCTGAACAAACACAGTCTATTGCATGTAAACATGAAGCAGTTCCTCCGCAACTACCCTTCAGATGCCCATCCTATGAGCATCCTTACAGCCATGGTGGCTTCCCTTTCAGCCTTCTACCCTGAATTGGAGGAAAGGGATCCTGAAGAAAACATCGACCTTACAGTCACAAGGCTTTTATCTAAGATGAGAACCATCGCCGCCTATACCTACAGGCAGATGAACGGTTTGGAGTTCATCGATCCTAAGTATGAATACTCATATTGTGAGAACTTTCTCAATATGATGTTCCATACATCGGTCAACGGATACACTCCCAACCCTGTCCATGTCAATGCCCTCAACAAGCTTTTGATCCTCCATGCAGACCATGAGCAGAACTGCTCGACTACAGCTGTACGTTTGGTTGGAAGCAGCGAGGCGAACCTTTATGCTGCTGTGGCAGCAGGATGCTGTGCCCTTTGGGGACCTAGACATGGAGGAGCGAACATGGAGGTCATGAACATGCTCTCCAAAATCCAAGGAGATAAGATGAGCATCGACGAGGCCATAAGAAAGGCAAAAGACAAGAACGATCCTTTCCGTCTCAGCGGCTTTGGTCATCGTGTATACAAGACCTTCGACCCTAGGGCAAAGATTGCCAAGAGAATATGTCTTGAAGTAATGGAGACAACCCACGTCAAGGATCCTCTCTTGGATATAGCCATGGAACTTGAGGAGAAGGCCACCCACGACGATTATTTCGTTTCCAGAAACCTCTACCCTAACGTAGACTTCTATACAGGTATTACATTCCGTATGCTCGGCATCCCTGCAAACCTATATACAGTCATGTTTGCTATGGGTAGGCTTCCTGGTTGGATCGCCCATTACCTGGAGTGGAGGCATGACGCCTATATGAAGATCGGCAGACCAAGACAGGTCTACACAGGTTCTCCACTAAGGGAAGTAAAACCAATTTCGGAAAGATGACCATATCCTGGAGCATAGAAATAATGTTCCAGGTTTTTTAAACACCATTGTGGTGTATAATTACCGGGGAGGAAGGATTCACTTGAAAGAAATGGAATGCAAAGAAAGGGTGAAGTGTGTAATATTCGACTTCAACGGTACTCTTTTCTTCGACTACAACGAGAATAAAGACGCTTGGAATATTATTGCCCGAAAATATAGGGGAAAGGAGTTTGGAGAGGAAGAATACCTATCTATGATGGGAAAGACAGATAGAAGGTGCGCTGAGTATATTGTCAAGGATGCAACGGATGAAATACTTGACCAAATAAGCGAAGAAAAGGAAGAGATATACCTTAGACTCCTGGTTGAAAGAAATATACAGCTGGAAGAATATGCCCTTTCTTTCATTAAGAAGTGTAAAGAAAGAAATGTCAGGGTCATGATTGCTTCTTCCGCCCCAAAGATGAATATGGATTGGTATATAAGGAACCTTAAGTTGGACCATTACTTCAATATAGATGACATTGTTGCAGGTCGTAACGATATACCATCAAAGCCTGCTCCGGACATCTACATCTACACCCAAGGTCTCGGAGGATTCAAAGGAGAAGAATGCATTGCCTTTGAGGACGCTCCCGGAGGCTTGAAATCCGCTCTTGGAGCAGGCTTTAGACGAGTCTACGGCATCAAGAGCCCTGGAATGAATCTGGAGGAGACGGGAAAACTGGCACCATTATTGGATTGGAAATGGGCAAATGATCACATAGACGAAATATTGAAATAGAAAGGGGGTCAACTCCCTTTCCTTTCAATCCTATTATTTGCGTCTTCCTTGATAAGAGTGTAGAAAGTGGAAAAGAGGGGAATGAAGACAAGCATTCCCAATACTCCGAATAAGCTTCCTCCAAAAGTTACGGCAACAAAGACCCAAATGGCAGGAAGACCTATGGAAGACCCGACTACCCGCGGATATATGAGATTATTCTCCAATTGCTGGACAACAAGAAAGACAATAACAAAGACCAAGGCTTTTACAGGGCTTTCCAAAAGAATAAGGAAGGAACCTATAAAACAGGCGATGAAAGCTCCCACTATAGGTAGAAGAGCCGAGAACATTACCACCACTCCTATCATCACTGCGTATGGCATCCTTATTATTGACAACAGCACAATAAATATAAGTCCAAGTATTATTGCTTCAAGGCACTGACCTGTAATGAAGGAAGAAAAACTATTGTGGAGAACATCCAAAAAATGGTGGATCCTCCTCCCTGCCTTCTCCGATACATATGCCCTCTCCAAGGTTTTCAGCTGCCTTCCCAACCTCTCCTTTTCTCCCAAAAGATAGATGGAGAAAATAAGGGAAACGAAGAAGGAGGCCACGGAACTGACCACTTGGCCGGCAACGCTGAAGGTGGATGAGAGAAAGGCACCCAGTCCATTCTTTAGGGAAGGAAGGACTTTGCCCACCAAGGTCTCCAAGTTGTCTTCCAAAATACCCGAGTATTCCTGGCTTTCATTGAAAAACGAAAAAACATACTTATCGAGAAAGGTACTCAGCCTCCCAAAGGCTACAGGAGCATCCTTTATTATGTTGTCCAAAGCGGAGATCAACTCTGGAATAACAGTAATCAGCAAGAGGAAAATAAGAAAAAACACAAATAGAAGAGATAGTATTATTGAAAACACCCTCTTCAGTTTCTCACCCTTCCCCTTCATAAAGAAGAGTAGTCTCTTCTCTATGAAAGACATGGGAAGGTTCAAGACATAAGCCATTGCACCACCTATGATAAAGGGCTTCAGGACATTGGTTATAAAACCCAACACTCCGGATATCCTCTCTCCATATAGAAGGAGGGCGAGAATAAGCACAATGGCCAAAAAGGACGATACTATCTCTTTTTTATAGTCTTCATTCCGATTCAAAGGGCAGCATTCTCCTGATACTTTTCTTTTATGGCCTTCAAGAATGTACTTGTGTCTACAGTCTTCACACTCTTACCACTTACAGTGACTCCACCATCTACAAGAGAAGACAGATCCTTTGTCATGATTCCATCTTCAATTGTATCCAAGGCCGCCTTCTCCATGTTGGAGGCGAAGGAAACAAGAGATAGGATATCATCAAGTTCACCCCTCTTTCTCAATGCCCCGGTCCAGGCAAAGATGGTAGCCATCGGGTTTGTTGAAGTGACCTCACCCTTCAGGTAACGGTAATAGTGACGTGTCACAGTTCCATGTGCCGCTTCATACTCGTAGTATCCATCAGGAGAAGAGAGTACGCTGGTCATCATAGCCAAGGAACCGAAGGCTGTGGAGACCATGTCGCTCATGACATCACCATCATAGTTCTTCAGAGCCCATACAAAGCCACCTTCACTCCTGATGACTCTGGCTACAGCATCGTCAATGAGGGTATAGAAGTATTTGATGCCCTTGTCTTCAAACTTTTCCTTATACTCTTCGTCATAGATTTTCTGAAAAGTGAGCTTGAACGTCTCATCGTACTTCTTACTTATGGTATCTTTTGCACTGAACCAAAGATCCTGCTTTGTAGAAAGAGCATAATTGAAGCAGGATCTGGCAAAGGAAGAAATTGAGGAGTCTTTGTTGTACTGTCCCATAAGGACTCCCGGGCACTCGAAGTCATAGATGGTCTCCCTTGTTTCCTTTCCTTCCTTGTCCGTAAACACCAGCTCGGCCTTGCCTTCACCAGGAATCCTGAACTCTGTGGCCTTATATATATCCCCATAGGCATGACGGGCAATGGTTATAGGCTTTTTCCAACTCTTTACACTTGGGTGGATGGATGGAGTGACGATGGGAGCTCTGAATACGGTTCCATCAAGAATCGCCCTGATGGTTCCGTTGGGGCTCTTCCACTTCTTCTTCAAATTGTATTCGCTCATCCTATCTTCATTGGGAGTAATTGTTGCACACTTTACACCTACCCCAAGACGCTTGATGGCCTCTGCACTCTCTACCGTCACCTGGTCATCAGTATTATCCCTATTTTTCAAACCAAGGTCATAATATTCAGTCTTCAGGTCAATAAATGGATAAAGCAGTTCGTCTTTTATCATCTTCCAGATGATTCTTGTCATTTCATCGCCGTCAATCTCCACCAAAGGAGTCTTCATTTCAATCTTTTCCATTTAGTTACCCTTTATTTCGTTTAATCTTCCACCACAGAGAAGAGTCTTCTTCTGAGCATCCTGAGCAAACAGCACGAGAGGAATATCCTTACCCGTCGTAATATCGTGCAATGTAAACTTACCCTTTTCAAGGGAAGAATATACATCGCTGATTTCCAGTTCATCACCCTGCTGCAGCAACTGGTAATCCTCTGGATTTTCAAAGAGGAGAGGAAGTATGCCGAAGTTACAGAGATTAGCCTGATGTATTCTCTCTATGGATACAGCAACAACAGCCTTTACCCCCAGATACATAGGACAGATGGCGGCATGCTCCCTGCTGGAGCCCTGGCCATAGGAAGTGCCGGCGACGATAAAACCATTCTCCCCCTTGTCCCTTAAAGACGCTGCACGGGTGGCGAACTCTGGATCCACAGGATTGAAGACAACCTGGCTATATCTGGGGATATTGGATCTATATTTCAAATACTGACCGGCAGGCATGATATGGTCTGTAGTGATCTTATCTCCGACCTTTATCCAAAGAGAGCCTTTCAAAGAAGAAGGAAGGGCAGTATTTCTCGGAGGTTCTCCGATATTCGGTCCTCTCTTTATTCCCTCTGATTTCTTTCCTGGATATATGAACATGGAGTCATCAATAATAAATGAGTCTGTATATTGTACACTCTCAATATCACAATCGCTTTCCAAAGGATTGGAGAACTCCCCCTTGATTGCGCTCCAAGCTGCAGTCTCAGGGCTTACCAGATAGACTTTTGCACTCTTAGTGCCGCTTCTGCCTTCGAAGTTTCTGTTGTTTGTCCTCAAGGAAACGCTGTCTGTTCCAGGTGACTGGTGGTTGCCGATACAAAAACCGCAGGCACTTTCAAGTATTCTGGCTCCAGCCTTAATAAGTGTCTCCAATGTTCCATCTGCCGCGATCATCTCAAACACAGCCCTTGAACCCGGGGCTATACCCAAAGATACAGTTTCAGCGACTCTCTTTCCTTCAAGAATCTTTGCAACCTTTCTCAAGTCGTAGTAACTGCTATTTGTGCAGCTGCCGATGAGAACCTGGTTTATTTTCATTCCCTTAAGGCTTTCTACGCTCTTTATATTACCTGGGGAGTGCGGGCATGCGGCAAGAGGCTCGAGAGTCGACAGGTCGATTTCATATCTATCGTCATAGACGGCATCTTCATCTGCAGAAAGCTCAACCCAGCCCTCTTCCCTCTTCTGTCCCTTAAGGAAGGAATATGTGACTTCGTCTGAAGGGAAAAGAGATGTGGTGACACCACACTCTGCACCCATATTGGTGATGGTGGCCCTTTCAGGAACGCTGAGGGTCTTTACTCCCTCTCCTGTATACTCGAATACTTTGTTTACGTTTCCATTTACTCCATATTTTGAAAGGACCTTGAGAATTACGTCCTTTGCACTGACAAAGGGTCTGAGTTTACCTTTCAGGACAATGTTTATGACCTTGGGGGCAACCATTGTGTATCCAACCCCTGCCATGGCCAAAGCTACATCCAAGCCACCGGCACCGAAGGAGAAGGAACCTACTCCACCTGCTGTAGGAGTATGGGAGTCGGAGCCTATAAGGGTCTTTCCAGGAAGTGCAAATCTTTCCAAGTGCACCTGATGGCATATGCCGTTTCCAGCTCTGGAGAATATGACGCCCTTCTCATTGGCTACAGTCCTCAAGTATTCGTGGTCGTCGAAGTTTTCGAAACCAACTTGCACTGTGTTATGGTCGACATAACTTACGGCAAGCTCATTCTTGACTTTGTCCAGCCCGATGGCTTCAAACTGAAGATAGGCCATTGTACCTGTTGCATCCTGAGTAAGAGTCTGATCGATTTTGACAGTGATTGTCTCTCCCTGTTCAAGTCTACCATCCATGAGATGGGCGGAGAGGATCTTGTAACACATTGTCTTTCCCATAATTACCACCTTGGAGACAATTTACTTCTTTTTAAACATAGGAACAAGGCAATACAAAAAAAACGGTGGCTGATTTGCCACCATCCAAGCCTTTACAGGACCTCTGCAAGGTGTCTTGCAACAAAGACGCCTGATGCCGAGGCATGGGAGAGGGAGTGGGTCACCCCGCTGCAGTCCCCGATTACAAACAAGCCTTTGTGTCTTGTCTCCAGATTATTGTCAATGGAGACCTCCATATTATAGAACTTGACTTCAACTCCATATAAGAGCGTATCGTCATTTGCAGTTCCAGGAGCTATCTTATCCAGGGCATATATCATCTCGATTATACCATCCAGGATTCTCTTTGGCATGACAAGTGACAAATCTCCTGGAGTTGCAGGAAGAGTAGGCACTATGAAACTCTTGGATATTCTCTTCTCTGTGGAGCGCTGTCCCCTTATTAGATCTCCGAAGCGCTGTACCATGACTCCGCCTCCAAGCATATTGGAGAGTCTTGCGATGGATTCACCATAAGAGTTGGAATCATTGAAAGGCTCGGTAAAGTGTTTTGATACAAGAAGTGCGAAGTTTGTATTATCAGTCTGCTTTTCCTTATCTTCATAACTGTGGCCGTTGACAGTGACGATACCATTTGTGTTTTCGTTGACTACAGCGCCATAAGGATTCATACAGAAAGTTCTCACCAGATCCTGATACTTCTCTGTCTTATAGACAATCTTGCTTTCATACAGGTCGTCTGTAATATGCTTGAAGATCTCCGCCGGCAACTCTACCCTTACACCGATATCCACTCTATTGCTTCTGGTTTCGATTTCAAGTTCCTTTGAAACCGTCTCCATCCACTTGCTGCCGCTGCGGCCTACGCTTATAACGCATTTAGTCGCATCAAAGTCGCCTTTGTTTGTAATGATATGGTAACCGTCTTCAGTCTTTTCAACGTGTTCCACCCTGGTAAGGAAATGGAACTCCACCTTATCCTTCAAGTGGGCATATAGGTTCTCCAACACCTCATAGTTGATATCAGTCCCAAGGTGACGGACGGAGGCATCAAGAAGATGAAGGCCGTTCTGAAGACACTTTGTCTTGAAGGCTGAAGAAGCTGTGGAGTACAGCTTGGTCTTATCTCCACCATACTTACAGTTGATGGTATCTACATATCTCATCAACTCTATGGCTTCCTTCTTTCCAATGTACTGGTGGAGATTTCCTCCAAACTCATTGGTGATATTATACTTACCATCACTGAAGGCACCTGCACCTCCGAAACCGTTCATAATGGCACAGGTAGGACAATTGATACAGCCTTTGATCTTCACTCCATCTATAGGGCACTTTCTCTTTTCAAGAGGATTTCCTACTTCCAGAATACAGATTTTCAGCTTTGGTTTAAGACGGACAAGCTCAAAGGCTGTAAATATTCCTCCTGGGCCTGCTCCAATAATTGCGCAATCGTATTTCATATATTTTGAACTTTACCCAAAAGCAAATAAAAGTGCAATTGACTATTCTCTCTTTATGGAAAGAGCCAAGGCTTCAATTACCACAATGACCACAGAGAGAATGGATATAGTGAGAACCAAAGTCTTGAAGGAGAAGTACTGGTAGACAAAACCTCCCACAAGACTTCCTATGATTGTTCCTAAAGTAAGTAGCACCTCATGTATAACCATTCTTTTATGTCTGTCTTTAGCACCCTCCGCTCCATGGAATATTGAGAGATCATAGGAAAGGGCGAATACAAAGCCATAAAGGGCGAAGAGTATTGCAAAGGCGGCGA
>JALFRH010000214.1 GCA_022785155.1 Spirochaetales bacterium | reverse complement strand
CTTTTCATATTTTTCGAGCCACTCATCGCCTGCCCAAAGAGAAACCTTGTGCCATCCCAGTACACTCTTGTATTTCTCCTCCCCCTTCAAGGCTTTTTCCAAAGAAGGAAGATTCTTCTCAAGGTTATCCCTATACTCTTCTTCTTTGATCAAAGAGCTGCCGTCAAGGTATCCAAAGCCGATATCCATCATATAAATAACCCTTTGTCATTAATTAAATAATTTAATAAAAGGATACATTAATTATTCATGATTGCAACTCTTTTATCTTTTTTGAAAACCAAAAAAAGAGGAAAGAAAGTTCAAAGTAGAGAAGAATCTTCATCTTGTTCCTGAAAACCAAAGATTTACAGAGAGAAGGCGGCTATATATAAACCAGATTAGTCCAAAAATGATTCCAGACTGCTCTTAATGGCGATTGCAGAGGCTCCTATGGCACCGCTGAGCTCCTGGGATTCTTTAAATAGCAGCTTAAGCTCCTGGAATGTTCCTCTATATACATTCTTATGGACAATTTCTATTAGTATTCTTCTATACTCTTCCTTACAAAAGAGCTTACCTTCAATGACCATGGAGTCAGGTTTGACGAAGTTTTCAATATTGGCTATTGCCAGCCCAAGATATCTGGTGGCCTTTACAAGTATCTTCTTGATCTCCTGGTCTCCATTATCCGCCGCATCCATCAGATCCGTTACATCAAAGGTGTTTTTCTTTTTGTATATGGAAGACAAATACGGAGAAGCCTCCATGACTTCCATGGCTTTTTCCAACAACTTCCCTTCGCTGGAGTAGGCTTCAAGACAGCCTCTGTTTCCACAGACGCACTGCTCTCCATCTATCTCCACTATCATATGGCCTGCTTCTCCGTCTCCGGCCACGCTTCCGAAATGGGATCTAATTGTGTTCAGAAAGGGACAGCCGATTCCAGTTGCAATAAACATATAAGCCATGGAATCAGAGTCCCCCAATTCCTGTTTTTCAAACATTGCATATGCAAAAGCCCTTGCAATGGTATTGTTTTCAACACTTATGGGGCCTTTATAACCTGTGATGGAGGCAAAGTCATCTTTGATGCTCTTGTCTTTCCATTTATATCCTGGGTGTATTACAAGTTTCCCCTCTTCCTTGTCTATGATGCCAGGTACAGTCAACCCCACTCCACATAAATCATCCCAGGTCATACTTGAGTTTTCTAGAAGAGACATGGACAGGGAAGCAGCACTCTCCATGGCTGCTTTGTACTCTGTAAAGGGTGTTTCATCCTTTGCAGAGGCTATTACATTTCCTCTGAAATCAACAATGACTACATAGCGGACACTACCCCTTATTTCAACTCCCATGACCTTTTTATAGTTTTCATTTATGTCCACAAGCATGGTTCTTCTTCCAAGGCTCTTGGTTACATACTCCTGCTCCACTTCCTTAAAGAGCCCCTTTTTGATCATAGAACTCACACTTGTGGTAATGGTAGGGAGAGTAAGACCTAATCTCTCTGCAACCTCTATTCTGGAAATAGGACCAAACATATAGACCATTTCCTTTATGGAAAACTGATTCTGTATTTTTACTCTGGGAAGGTTGTTTCCTATGGAGTTGTCCATTTACTATATCCTTTGGGAAAATTTATGTGTTGACAAAGAAATTATATATTTCATTTAAAAATATATCATCACCTAATTATTTCCTTTGTTACACTTATTTTGGTTTTTTAGTGGCTTTTTGTGGATAAAAGGAAGCCAAAAGTTTCATTTATAAAGCTCCCGGTTTTATCCAGGAGCCTCTGTTACACCCGTCAATGGACAAAGGAAATACCTGATAGGGCGTTATCTATGGCCTCCAGGACCGCCCCGCCCAAGGCTCTGGCCTTGTCACTGACAGTAGTGTGGTCAGTCTCCTCCCCCCTAGGATCCACGTCAGCGATTTTGAAGTGCTCTGGAACTGTAAGACCATCATGCAGGAGGCCTCTGAGACGCCCAGAGATGGTGGTGCACTGAGGCTCGTCGTCCACATAACCTATTATATCACCTTCCTCCACAATATCCCCGATTTCCCTGTTGCCTTTGAAGACTCCGCTTTTTGAGGAATGGATGACCCTCTCCTTTCCCTTTCCTCCAATTAGTCCCGGGGTTCCGGTATTCTCCATAGCCCTTCCTTCATAGATCAAACGTCCAAGGTTATGGCCACGCATAGTCTCGATCACTACGTCTGCATCCACTCCTGCAGTGAAACCTGGCCCCATGGCTACTACAAAGGGAGCCATACCTACCCTGGTTCCAAGATTCTTCTTGGCGATGATGGCATCGACAACTATTCCAGGCTTCAGTTTCTCTATGGTCTCTCCCTTTGGATCCACAATAAGAGGCACAGAGCCTTTATTGATGATATCCAAAGCATCGTCAATATCCTTAGCCAGCCTACACTCCACACCCTCTACGGTCTTTGTCCCTTCATAGACTACGTCTGCAAAGGAGACAGTACGTCTGATTACAGTAGGATTTGGTATTTCAAGGGCGATACAATGGTATCCTGCATTATGAAGTCTGATGATGGTTCCTGTAGCCAGGTCCCCGGCGCCCCTTACGACTACAAGTCTTCTTCTCCACTCGGAATGGGGAAGAAGGTGTCTATGATTGAAACGGGCAAGCACCTCCGAAGAAGTGGACAAGGCAATCTCTTCAGGTGTCTCCTCCCCCAAATCCACACCCATGGGGCTGAAGACCCTTACGTCATTGCTCCAGACCCTCTTTCTTGAAGATAACAATCCTATGTAGAAGACTCTGCTATGTAAGGCAAGGGGCAGAATATCTTCGTTGATTTCAGGAACAGTGGAAATAATGGCAGTGTTATCGTCAAGAGTGACTTTACCCAAGGATGGTCTGTAGTCTGAGACGACTCTTTCTCCATAGGGAAAAGACTCTTCCGTATTAAGCTCCTTCCTTGGATCTATTACAGTTACATGCCATTTGAGATAGTGGAATATATCGTATAATGCTTTTCCTACATGACCGGCACCAAGAATAATCACAGATCTGTCTTTTACAGGAATGTCTATCATAACGCTTATCTCTCCTTTATCTCTGACCTTTATATTTTTTATCACATTTTTTCCATTTTTGAGAGCAGAAAGAGCCAAAGACTTGGCCTCCGCCTCATGGGCTCCGCCACCTATGGTCCCCAGGCATTCGCCGCTTTTTGAAACCGCCATTCTCCCATCCCTTCTGCTTACAGTACCGGTAGAGGAAATGATTGTTACAAAAGCGAAGGGAGTATTCGTCTCCTCCCACCTATTGCAGGCCTCAAAGAGTCTCATATATTTCATCCTTATTCATAGAAACTATAAAACCAAAGGAAGAATAGGGTAAAGAAAGAGTCTTCATTTCTTTTCTTACCCTTTCCTCAACTACATCTCCTCCATTGAAGAGGAAGACATTGTCAGTATGGGGGCCCATCCCCTTGGCCATGCCTTCAGGCTCCCCTATCAGGTATTCATAGTAGCTTTTATCTACAAGACCACTCTTTTCTTCAGGACCAAATACACTTTGTTTTATTGGTTTTCCATAGGCCCAAAGACCGGAGACAGCTACGATGGCTGTAGTGGGCTTCCATATTACAGGGTCCCTTTGTGTGTGTATTTTCAAGGGAAGCCTTCGTGAACCGTCCGCCTCCACTATGACTACGTCATATCTATCATAAAGAAGAGAAACCATGGAAGAAGGAGGCGCTGTAGTCTTACCCAGGGCCTCATTGTAGCTGCCATAGAATACGCTTTCCCCTTTTTTTGGCCAGTAGTTGATGATGGAAGGAGAAAGAAAGATTCCATCCACCTTGTAATCGAAGGAAAAGGGAGAAGCCAGCTTGGTGCTTGTAGTAATGAGCACAGAGTATCCCAAGCTCTTAAGATAAGAGGAAAAAGAGACAAGGAAGGTGGTCTTTCCGCCGCCTCCCGTTACGCTGATAAAAGCTTTCCCGTTATTGACAAGAGTCTTTTCAAGCTTCGACCATAGTTTTTCAGCCATGGCCGATTTTATCATTTATGGCCCTTAACACTCAACCTTTTCATCCATGGAGACAAAGAGCTTGGAGAGTCTTTCTTCTTCCTCCTGTCTCTTTCTTCTCTTTTCATTGGCCACCTTTGACATATTGCAGATTATCAATACTCCTACTGCAGCAACAGCCGCCACCACATAGAGTTTGCCCACAAGGTCAGGATGCCTTGTATAGAATGTAGGTCCATTGTCACTATAGATGGGAACTTCATATATTCCCCAGGCCTGGACGAAAGTATCCAGCACACCCTCTGTAGACCCGTCGGGAAGCACAAGGCATGTCATGCCGCTATTGGTGCTTCTCACCAATGGAACTCTGTTCTCCACTGCCCTGAACACAGCCAGCTGATAGTGCTGCTTCTCTGCCTGTACGGACATGGACCAGAAATCGTTGGAGAGATTAAGGAGCATTTGGGCTCCCTTGGAGACGAACTCTGCATTCAGATATCCGAAGGTATCTTCAAAACATATTGGGGTGGAGAACTTCACTCCATCATACTCGAAGACTGTGGCCTCCTCCCCTGTTTCCCACCACTTGTAGTCGTTGGCAAGTAGAAGGTTATAGAGCCAAGGAAGCTCCTTTTCATAGGGGAAATACTCGGTAAACGGCACCAGATGTTGTTTTCTATAGGTTCCTTTTATTCCACCCTCAGAGAAAAGGATGACTGTATTATATGTCTTCCAGTTCCACTCGCCGCTTTCAAGGATAGGAGCCAGCTCCTTATCTTTTATAACTCCCTCAGGGTTTCCTGTAACAAGGGGAACCCCCAAGTTGGATCCGAAGGAGACAAAATCATTGCAGAGCTTTGACGTGTATACACTATTGGGATATGCGCTATGCCAGGCTACAGAGGGGACGAAGGCTGTTTCAGACCAGACAACCATATCAGGCTTCTCTTCCATGGCCTCCATGGTAAGTCTCTTCAGATTCTCAAAGTTCTCCTTGTATGTGCTGTATCCACCCTTCCAGGTATCTGCAGAGTGTTGTATGGCGGCTATCCTCATTACTCTGTCAGGAGTCTTTTCCTCCCACTTCCTTTTTACAAAATAACCGCCTATCCATGTAAGTGAGAGAATGAGAAGGGAAACAAGAAAGTCCCACTTGTTTTCTTTCCATTCCTTTTCATATAGACACTCTGAGACTATGACCTGAGGAAGGACTACCACAAGATCCAGCCCCCAGATTCCTGTGACACTTACAATTTGGATCAGTGAGGTATAGGGATCCAAAGCTGTGGCTATGTTTCCATAGGGATAGGCAAGGAATCCCTGCTGTGTCAGGTATAGGTATGCCAAGTACAACAGTGAGCCCAAGAGGCTGTAATGACGCTTCAAAAGCGTCTTTGAAAGCCTTAGGCACATGAAAAGCAGGGCATACTGCACAGATTCAAGAATAGGTGCGATCAAGATTGCCAGAGGATGGAAAGTCTCCAGCCAATAGTTGTAGAAGAGATAGAACAGAAAACCATAGAAGGCACCGTAGAGCCATACAGTGCTCCACTTGCTTCTCCAAATAACGTAAAAAACAGGTATGAGATAGAAAAATGCCAGGAATGGAATCCCGTCTTCGATATATTTGGAGGGGAAAGCAAGGGAAGCCAAGAAGGCTGAGAGCCCTAAGATCAAAAGATCGAGAATGAAATCCAAGACTTTCTTTAATACAGACAAGACACTTACCTCCCATATTACTCTATTTCACCAACATGGGTTTTGTATGTGGAAATAGTGTTTTCTATTCCATAAAGAGCTGAAGGTTCTCTCTTATGGCGGCAGCTGAGGAACCAAGAGCTCCATTGAACTCGTCACACTTTACATAGGAGAGATTGTAATCGAGGATGGAGTTCCATGAGAGATTCCTCTTCAATGCCATTTCGAATATTTTCTTGTTCTCTTCCCTTTCAAAGAGCTTGCACTCCACAACCACACAATCCGGTTTTACGAAATTGTTTACATTTGCTATGGCAAGGGATAGATAATCCAAGGCCTCGGTCACGATTCTTATGCACTCCCGGTCCCCCATGTCCATGCCATATAAAACATCTTTTATCTCAAGTCTATGGTCTGAATATAGAGAGTAGAGCAAGGGGCTTTTATGCTCCACCGCCATTCTGTCCGCTTCCCTCAGTATTGCATTTTCACTTGCATATGACTCAAGGCACCCATGGTTCCCACATTCACATAAAGGACCGGAGACATTGACCACCATATGCCCCACTTCCCCTTCCCCTACAATGGAGCCGAAGTGGTTTTTCAATGAGAATACCAGAGGACACTTTATACCGGTTCCAGCATACATATATGCAGCATGGTCGGCTCCCATGAACACGGAGCTGTTGAAGAGGCTGGCTCCGTATACCCTTGCACAAGTATTGTTCACTACTGTAATAAGGCCGTTATATCCTGTGGCCCTCCTTACGTCTTCCTTTGTATTCCTTCCCTTCCATTTGAACCTTGGGTGTATTGCCAAGACTCCGTTTTTCGAGTCCACGATACCTGGAAGACAAAAGCCCAAGCCGGTGATGTCATTCCAAGTCATACCGCTTTCCTCCAATAGGACCAAAGCCAAGCTGCAGGCTTCCTCCAAGGAGCCCTCATAGTCGTCATGAAAACGCTTGACGCTCTTTTGGGATATCAAGTTTCCCTTTAGATCCACTATGACCGCATAGGAGGCGTGCCGTCTCATTTCGATTCCCATGAACAATCTGGATTTCGGGTTGATGTCCACCAGCATAGTCTTTCTTCCCCGACCGGAGGAAGAGGAGTCATCACACTTTTCAACAAGAAGTCCATCTTCCAACATCAAAGAAATATTGGTGGTGATGGTAGGAAACGTAAGATCCAGAAGCTTTGTTATATCCAATCTTGAAATTGGACCGAATTTATATATTGCTTCCCTGATCAATGCCTGATTAGTGACTTTAATCCTAGGAAGGTTGTTTCCCTTTATTTCCGACATAGCTGGCCTCAAGGCCATTATAAAAGAATAGGTACTGAAGAAAAAGTTCTTTTTGAAGAATGAGCCATCTTTCCCTTGAGAATTCTTCTTAAAATGAACGTTGTTCATATTATGAAGAAAGCCATAACGACCAAGGAAAAGATTCTTGAAAACGCAAAGAAAGAAGCCCGTAGCAAGGGTCTCTGGAGAAAATAGGAATGAGGGAAATATCCTCGGCATCCTCAGTGGCCCTGGGCACTCTCTACAACTATTCCCCTGATAAAGAATCTTTGATCATCGCCACCATATCCTCCATATGGAATGAGACTATCGGGAACTTGAAAAAGCCGGAGGGCTTTGTTTCAGCCCTCTCCGTATTCATGATGCTTCTCAGGAGAACCTTGGAAGTAATCGGCCTTCCTCTCTCCTCCGCCTTGGACGCCTATATTTCAGGGATTGCTGGAATAGGTCATATTCTATTGGGAACAGGACTTATATTGTTATTGACGTCACGGCGGAAGGCAAAAGCGAAATAAAGTTAGACTTGTCTAATAATTCTTTTTACCATCAGAGTTTGTCTATTCTAATTTTTCATATTTATTGCCCTTGAATATTGCCTATTGCCATTGGGAGGAATAGAATTGCCCCTATGGTTGAAGAAGAATTGACAAGATCTAAAAAAATTAAAAATGCCGCCAACACGGGAATAGGTGTAAATATAGCTCTTGGAGGGGTGAAGATTGTAATCGGTTACCTCTCCGGTTCCGTAGCCGTCATCTCCGACGGTGCAAACAATGCCACGGACAGCCTTTCCTCATTGGTCACACTGATTGGATATAGGTTCAGTAAGAAGCGCCCTACAAAGGAGCATCCTCTTGGATATGGAAGAATAGAGTATCTTTCAGCCCTTCTGGTGGGGTTTTTGATTCTCATGACAGGTTTCTCTTTTTTCAAAGGAAGCATTGAAGCCATTGAGAATCCCCACGATATGTCCGTATCCATGCTGATGATAGGCGTATTGTCCTTTACTGTCCTTGTGAAGATATGGCTATGGCGTATGAATACAAAAGTGGGGAAAGAGACAGGATCCGAGGCCCTTACAGCAAGTGGAGCCGATGCCTTGTCAGATGTCCTTACTTCCCTTGTAACAATAATCGCAGCCTTCGTCTCCCGTTTCACCACCTTCCCCATCGATGGCTGGGCAGGTCTCTTGGTATCCCTTTTCATTATGTGGAACGGAATATCTTCAATACTCTCCACATCTGATTCAATTCTTGGAGAGAGACCAAAGAAAGAGGACCTGGAAAAGATAAGGACCATCATCGCTTCCTTCCCTCCCCTCAGCGGAGGATATGATATAAGAATCCATGCTTATGGCCCTGATTCCGCTGTAGGAACCATTGATGTGGAAGTTCCATTTACAGCAACTGCTGAAAGCGTCTATGAAGCAATGATGAAGGCAAAAGAGAAGATAAAAGAGGAAATGGGCATTGACTTCACCTTCGGAATGAATGCAACAAACC
The DNA here is from genome assembly GCA_022785155.1 of Spirochaetales bacterium. GTDB lineage: Bacteria > Spirochaetota > Spirochaetia > Sphaerochaetales > Sphaerochaetaceae > Ornithospirochaeta. Next base: position 10,781 of record JALFRH010000214.1, on the reverse strand, counting down.
AGGATGATCCAACGGTAATCATGATGCGTGACAAGACCCTTAAGACAATGCAGATGATTTCATCCGACGTAATAGGAATCCATGGTTTCCATGTCCACTTCCAAGAGAAGAAAATCGAGTTTGATGTAGTTGTGGACTTCTCGATAAAAGACTACAACAAGTTCAAAAAAGGTATGACATCAGCCTTGGAGAAGGAATTCGAAGGATACAAGGTGGAGTTCAACATCGACCTGGATTACTCATCCTAGCAGGTCTTTCCACCTATATCAGAGCTTTGTTCCCCACCATACACCGCTTTGGTCCAAAGGAACAAAGCCATATTTTTTATAGAAGGAAACGCCCTTTGTGTTATTGGGATCCACTCCCAGCATTACACCCTCGACCCCCTGGTTTTTATAGTGTGCCAGAAGGGCATCCATCAATCTATGTCCTATTCCCATTCTTTGGTAATCCGGATCTATATCTATATGGAGATGGGCAGGATATTGGGCATAGAAAGGAAGGTATCCTGATATGGACTCCAGGCCCTTTTCCCTTATTTCCGGAGTGGAGGAATCAAGAATGGAAGTAAATCTATCTTTCCATACTTTGTTGTCTTTTGCGGAGATGATATACCCCACCACCTTTCCGTCCTCTTCCGCCACAAAGCAGTTTTCCTTCTCATAATCTATGTAGTAGTGGCAATATAGGGTAAAGAGAAGATTTCTTTCCAGATGGCTATTGTCTGTTATGACGCAGATCTCCTCCACCCTTTCCCTGTCTCTGTCTTCATATGTTCTTATAAGCATTTTGTTCCTCCTAATCTTTGTAGCACAGTAGAAGAAGAGAGTCTAACACTTTGTCAAAGAGAGAAACATTTCCTTGTCCCTATCAAAGGAAAGGAGCTCCAACACTCTCTCCTTTTCCACCCAGAAGGCTTTATCGACTTCCCCCTTGTCCCCTACGGCATCTCCTGAAACATATTTGGCTTTGTAGAAATAGACGTTCCTCTGGTCACCGGGGCGGACAGAGGGAACGGTAAAGGGGGTGTGGTCAATGATCTCGGCCCTTATTCCTGTCTCTTCAAAGGTTTCCCTTAAGGCCGTCTCTTCCATGGTCTCACCTTTCTCTTTGTGGCCTTTGGGAAAACCAACTCTCTTGGAAAAGGATACAAGGAGGACTTCATTATCTTTGAAGACTACGCAGCCTGCGCTATCTGTAGTATCGTGGCCTGTAGGAATACAGACAGAGTACTCCTTTTCCCTTACCCGTACACTTCTGATGGCTACATTTATGGAATATAGCGTTGACAGCACATCTGAAGTCAGGACTGTCCCAGGATCACCATCCCTTATTATTTCACCTCCATAGAAGGCAATGACTCTATTTGAATAACGCATGGCGAAATCCGGATCATGGGTGCTGAAAAGAATGGTATATCCCTCCTTCGTAAGGGACATTATAGTTTCCATGACCCTATAGGAGTTTCCATAATCCAGGCTGGAAGTAGGCTCATCCATTACAATGATCTTAGCGTCCTGTACCATGGCCCTGGCAATAAGCATCAACTGCCTCTCGCCTCCCGATATATTCATGCATCCCCTTTCCGCCAGTTTATCTATTCCAAGCCTTTCCAGGGCATTCATGGCCTTGGCCCTTTCCTTCTCCCCAGGAACAGAGAAAAGACCCATTTGGTTTGTGAGCCCCATGGATACGCTGTCAAGAACACTATGGTTGAATACAGGACTTGAGGACTGGGGAATATATGCAATGTACCTGGAAAGCTCTTTGCCGCTCATCTTGGCTACATCCCTTCCGTCTATTTCGATCTTTCCCCTTTTGAAGGGAAGAAAACCCAGGATACACTTGAAGAAGGTACTCTTTCCCACCCCATTGGGGCCCAGTACGGCAATTGCCTCTCCACCGAAGGAAGAAAAGGAGACATTCTTCAATACTTTGTTTTCTCCATAGCTGAAAGACAGATCCTCTATACTAAGCTTCATTTCTTCCTCCCCTTATTATCAGGTACAAAAAAACAGGTGCACCTACAAATGAAGTCAGTATTCCCAGTGGAATTTCAGCTGTGGAAATAATACGGGCCAGATCATCCACAAGGAGCATGAAGGTGGCCCCCAATAAAGATGAAGTGGGAAGAGTATAGGAATAATCATCACCGAAAATAAGCCTAGAGAAATGAGGGATCACCAAGCCTACCCACCCTATCATGCCGCTTATGGCCACAGAGCCTGCTGTCATAAGAGTGGATGAAATGATTACTATCATTCTTATTTTCTTGACTTCTATCCCCATACTCTTGGCTTCGTCTTCATTAAGGGTAAGGAGATTAATACGCCATCTGAGAAGGAGTATGGGAATCAAGCCCAGTACTATGGGGAATAAGGCGAAGACAAAGTCCTTCATCTTCACTGAAGCCAAGGATCCCATAAGCCAATATGTAATGGCTGGAAGCTGATCCTGTGTGTCAGCCATAAGCTTTACAAGGCTTGTGCCGCTGGAGAACAGGGAGCTGATCATAACTCCGGCCAACACCAGGGAGAGAGTGGAATCTATCCTGCTTTTCTTTGCCACGATTACAGCAAGAAATACAGCCACGATACCGAAGGAGAATGAAGAAAGGGCAATGGAGAAATATCCTCCACCAAGCAGAATTGCAAGGGCGGCACCGAAGCCTGCACCTGTGGAGGCTCCCAAGAGATCCGGGGAAACCATGGGGTTGCGGAATATTCCCTGGTAGCTGGCTCCAGATACAGAAAGAGCCGCTCCAATAAGGGATGCAGCTGCAATACGAGGGAATCTGATGTTTACAACCACAGCCTCTTCGCTTCCTGTCCATCCAGAGAGAGATAGTCTACCCATGGAAAAGAAAGACAATACTTTTGAAAAGAGAATCTTCAACGCAGTTATAGGGCTTACAGGATACCTTCCTACAAGAAAAGAGAGGGCGAATACAACGAAAAATGCAACAGGTAGAACAAGCATTCCTATTCTATGACTTTTCCTTCCATCCATTACTCTTTTCATAATAAAATGGATTCTAACATAGAAACCTTTGGGACACAATGGTATTGTTTTTACAAACAATTCCATATCCAATACTGTTTCATGCTACCATAGATGGGAGGTGGAAATGGACACAAAGATCAAGATCAAGCTGGGAGAGGATGATTTCTGGTTTTTTGGGCCAGGAGTGTCGGAACTATTGGACAACATCGATAAGTGTGGCTCCGTCGCCGCTGCATCTCTCAACATGGGCCTTTCATACTCCAAAGCCTGGAAAATGATCAGGGACAGCGAAAAGGGTTTTGGCTTTGCCCTTGTAGAGAGATCTACAGGAGGAAAGGGAGGAGGCAAGGCTTTTCTTACAGACAAAGGCAGGAAAATAAACCAAATGTTCAAACTCTTGGAAAGAGCTACCATGGAGTTCTGCAACAATAGACTAAAGGAGCTGGAGGCTGAGTATTGGAAAACAGATGGTGGAACAGTAGAAAAATAGAGTGGTATGAAAGAGCTTCCCGTTTCTGTGATTTCCAGTCTCTTTTGACAAAGGAAATAGAGTCCTTCATAACAAAGGATGAGAGTATAGTGGAATTCGGCTGTGGGCTGGGATATATATCGGAAAACCTCTATAACCATGGGTACGATGTTACAGCCTATGACATAGACCAAGAGGTCATAGAGCGGGCAAAGAAGAGAAGCGGCCTCGATATATATCACACTAAAGATTATAAAGAGAGCAATGTCAAAAGGGATGTGGTTCTCACTGTATTCTTTGGTAGGCTTTGGCTTCATGACAACCTCTCTTCCCTTCTCTCCCATGGAAGAAAGAGACTGGTGTCGATACATAGCCTCCACATAGGACAGAATGATTCCCTTAAGGCCAGATACACTCCGACTCTTGAGGAAAGCATCTCTTTATTGGAAGAAAAGGGAATGAAAGCAAGGGGGAGGGAAATCTCCATTCCCTTTCCCCAGCCACTGGAATCCATGGAGGAGGCAAAGATCTTTATTGAGGAAAGTTACCCTGGAAAGGATATTTCCCTATATCTGCCCTACATTATAAAAAGTGGCGACTCCAGTTTTCCCTATACATTTTCCAATGAAAAGAAAATGGTCATTCTTGATATTCAGAAGTAAAGGTGCTGAAAGATACGAAATAAAACTCCATTTGCACCCAATGGACCGTCGTCCATAATCATATTCTTTATCACCCGCCAAGTGGATGATAAGAATACAGAAAGAGATAATAGGCAGATGATTCCAAGAAAATCCTACATATCTATGAGAATATGTTGAGTTAAAATGACTCAATTTATACAATTAATGTATATTGTGTGATTTAAGTTTTACAGTTGTTTATCTATGTATTCCAAAGATTTATCCTCTCTCAAGAGGAATAGAAATGGAAAAAGACAACAAACAGAATAAGCCTATTTTTTACTACATTGCATTGGTTTTTTTGATTATGCTGCTGCTCAACGCTTTTGTCTTTCCTCTCTTTACAGGCCATAGAGTTACGGAAGTGGGATACTCCACTTTCCTTAACATGGTGGATGAAGGGAAGGTGAAGGAAGTAATGCTGGACGGAAACTACATAGTCTTCTTGGCTGAAAATGAAAGCGGAAAGATGGGGACATATCAGACAGGAGTATTTCCTGATGATGGCCTAAGGGAAAGGCTGGAGAATGCAGGTGTCGCCTTCTCTTCATATATCGAATCGGAAGGCTCACCTATCATCAACTTCCTTGTTTCCTGGATTTTACCTCTGATGATGTTTTCTCTTATCGGCCGTCTTCTTTTCGCTTTCCTGCAGAGAAAAGGTGGAAACGCCATGAGTTTCGGCTCTTCCAATGCCAAGATCTACGCAGAGAAAGAGACTGGAGTGACATTTAAGGACGTCCAAGGTGAAGATGAAGCAAAAGAAGCCTTGGAAGAGATAGTTTCTTATCTCCACAATAATGATAAATACGCCCAGATTGGTGCAAAGCTTCCTAAAGGCGCCCTATTGGTGGGACCTCCGGGAACAGGTAAGACTCTTCTTGCAAAGGCGGTCGCCGGAGAAGCGAAGGTACCTTTCTTCTCCATCTCAGGCTCCGAGTTTGTGGAAATGTTCGTTGGTATGGGAGCCAGCAAGGTAAGAGACCTCTTCAAGCAGGCTTCTGAGAAAGCACCTTGTATCGTCTTCATAGATGAAATAGATACAATCGGAAAGAAGAGGGACGGAAACGGTATGGGTGGAAACGACGAAAGGGAGCAGACACTTAACCAGCTCTTGACTGAAATGGATGGCTTCGATAGCAATAAAGGTGTAGTTATCCTTGCTGCTACCAACAGACCTGAGATCTTGGATCCAGCCCTCTTACGTCCAGGTAGATTCGACAGGAGAATTCCTGTAAACCTTCCCGACCTTCAGGGACGAATCGAAATACTCAAGGTACACTCCAAGGATGTAAAAATGGAGGGTGACATAAACTTCAACGCCATTGCCAAGGCTACAAGCGGAGCCAGTGGAGCGGAGCTTGCCAATATCATCAATGAAGCTGCACTGAGAGCCGTAAGACAAGGAAGGGATGCTGTCACACAAGAAGACCTAGAAGAAAGCGTCGAGACAGTCATTGCAGGATATAAGAGAAAGAATGCAGTATTGAGCGAAGAGGAAAAGAGAATAGTGGCTTTCCATGAAATAGGGCACGCCTTGGTTGCTGCAAAGCAGACGAACTCCGCCCCTGTTACAAAGATTACCATTATTCCCCGCACTTCAGGATCCCTTGGATATACAATGCAGGTTGAGGATGCAGATAAGAACCTCTTGAGCAAGGAAGATCTGTTGACCCAGATAGCAACCCTTACAGGAGGAAGAGAGGCAGAGAAACTGGTCTTCGGAAAAATCACCACCGGAGCTTCGAACGATATTGAAAGGGCCACGAAAATGGCGAGAAGCATGATCACCCAGTATGGTATGAGCGACCAGTTCGGTATGGTTGCCCTGGAAACGGTAAACAACCAGTACCTTGGCGGAGATACCTCCCTTATATGCTCTCCAGCCACCAGTGAAGCCATAGACAAGGAAGTCATGGCAATAATCAAGGCTGCAGAAGGAAAGGCATACAATATCCTTAAGGAAAACCAAGAGAAGCTTAATGAGCTCTCAGCTTTCCTTTTGGAGAAAGAAACAATTACAGGGGAAGAGTTCATGAAGATTCTCAACTCTTGAAGGCCATAAAACAATAGAGGGTGGCGCAATCCATTTGCCCACCCTTTTTTCATTGAATGATGTGACCATTACTGGAGAAAAAGAATCGCTCCATCAATGGAAAAGCCTAACATATACATATTCTCAACCTTATACCTCTTCCTCCGTCAAGGATCTTGGTCTTGTTTCCGTTACCGTCCAAGGTTTCCATTTCAGTGATCCCTTCACTCTCCCTCTCTTCTTTGCTCCTTGGTTTTATCAACCTGATGAGCTCTTCCAAATCATCCGCCATCATTCCTGAAAACACGCCGTCTTTTGCTATTTCCCTTAAAATAGCTTCCACTTCAGTAAAATCTTCCATAAAGACCTCCAATATATATAACAGGTTTTTATGGAAAACTGTCGTTTTTTATGAAAAAGGCCCCCAGATTATGGGAGCCATAAGAGGTTTTATGGATTTGTTACTCGCCGAGAGTGCTTGTACCCAACAGGGAACCCTGGGTAACAGGAATAGGACCATATTGATATGTGGATACATACTGGCCATTCCACTTCTCCACCCTGGCCTTCTCAACTTCAAGCTTCTTCAATTCCAATTCCACTTCAAGGTTTTCAGAAACCTTCTGGTTATAGTAGGCAAGAGCATCGGCTTCGACTTTCTTTGCTTCAGCCTGAAGCTGGGCGACTTCCAAAGCAGTCTGGGCTTCAATTGTAGCCTTTTCCTTCTCAGCGTTTGCCCTGATGATGATGGCTTCCTGCTCAGCCTGTGCTTCCTTGATCTGCTTCTGAGCTTCCTGTTGTGTAATCTGGAGCTCCTGTTCTGCAATCTTTACCTGCTGTGTAGTCTTCATTGTCTCGGCAATCTGCTCATCGAAGGCTGGAGACCAATCCCAGTTGGAGATTGCAATCTGGGTGATGACAATAGGATAATCCTTCATCTTGTTCTTCAAAGAATCGCTGATTTCCCCGCTTATCTTCTCCTGTTGCTCTACAATCTCATAAATTGTGTAACGACCTACAGATTCTTTTACAGAAGCCAGCATTGTCTTTTCAATGGCGCTTCTCAAAGAAGATTCGGTATACTTTGTGGCAGCGTCATAAAGCCTTGCTTCATCATAGATCCAGAATACGTCTGCTGTGAGACCAACTGTCTGCATATCGCTTGTAACGGCACCATCAGAACCAATAGAGAAATCTATCTCATAGTTCACAGGAGCCAATGAATACTTTCTGATTGTCTGTGCAAATGGAATGGTAAAGTGAAGACCAGGTTCCAATACTTCCTCTCCTGCTCTTCCGAATGTCACAAGAATACCTCTTTCTGTGGTTCCAACGCTGGAAAAGCAGTTGAATATGACAAAAAGAGCCACTATGGCAACGAGAATGATGATAATCAGTCTTCTAACTTTCATTTCGTTTCTCCTTAAACAAGAGGAATATAACCTCAAATCAAGGCAAAGGGAAGTAAAATATTGAAAATATAAAAACTATTGTTCAAATAAAAGGCTCGCCTGAATTAAGATCCCCTTTCAGACGAGCAGTTTGCATAAGTTTTCATCCTCGTGATAATATTCTTATCAATACCAAAAATGGCTTTTCCAGATATTAGAATGGTAATACACAAACAGCACATAAAGCGCACATAAAATGGGCCACCTTTCAAAGTGGCCCGGGAATTATCATGAAATTGATCAGTTATCAGACATAACTCTTTCTTTTGCATCTCCGAGAAGCTTCTCAAGGAGGTTTGCAGGATCCTTGAATCTCTCAAGAAGGATCATAGCTGCAATTACGTATGGCTTATAGGAAGCCTGCTTATAAAGTGGCTCGATATATCTATCGAAGACAGAAGCATCGACTTCTCCTTCCTTACAGGATACGCCTGTGATGTCTGCAGGGAGACAGTGGAGATAGAGAGCCTTTCCATCTTTGGTAAGCTTCATCATATCTTCTGTGCAAGCCCAGTTCTTGAACTTTGCGTTGTTCTCAAGACACTTCTTTTCAAGAGCATCAAGTTCATCGAACTTCTTCTCTTCAACAAGCTTTGTCCTCTCTTCCATAACTGCAAAGGAAGCCCATGACTTTGGATATACGATATCTGCATCCTTGAATGCTTCTTCCATTGTAGCGACTTTCTTGAAGGAACCGCCGGACTTCTTTGCATTTTCTTCTGCAACCTTCTCACACTCAGGCATTACGTCATATCCCTCTGGATGAGCAAGGACAACGTCCATACCGAATCTTGTGAAGAGGCCGATGACACCCTGAGGAACTGAAAGAGGCTTACCATAGGATGGAGAGTATGCCCATGTCATGGCGACTTTCTTTCCCTTAAGGTTTTCTACTCCACCGAAGTAGTTGATGACGCTGAGCATATCCGCCATTGTCTGTGTAGGGTGGTCGATATCGCACTGAAGGTTTACGATTGTCGGTCTCTGCTCCAAGATACCCTTGTCATATCCTTCCTGGACACTGTCTGCAACTGTCTTCTGATATGTGTGTCCCTTTCCGATATACATATCATCTCTGATACCGATGATATCAGCCATGAAAGAAATCATGTTGGCTGTTTCTCTTACAGTCTCACCATGAGCAATCTGGCTCTTCTTCTCATCAAGATCCTGAACTTCAAGACCAAGGAGGTTACAAGCAGATGCAAAGGAGAATCTTGTTCTTGTAGAGTTGTCACGGAAAACTGAGATTCCAAGGCCGGAGTCGAAGACTCTGGTGGAGATATTGTTTTCCCTCAAACCTCTGAGTATTTCTGCAACCTCGAATACAGCTGCAATTTCGTCATCTGTCTTATCCCAAGTAAGATAGAAGTCATTCATATACATCTTGCTGATATCAAGCTTTCTGAGGTCAGCAATTCTCTTCTTGATTTCGGATTTAGTTTTCTTAGCCATAATGCTTTCGGCCCTCCAAGTGTTAGTGGTACGACAATAATCTACCATCAATATTGGAAGCGTGCAAGATTTTTTGTTGCGTTTTGTTGCGTCATTTTGACATCAGAGAATTCCAAGTCTCTTCAGTTCCTGCTCCGTATCCTTGGGTGTAGTAAAGAGAATCCCCGTTCCACCTTTACCCTTCCACTCCATAATATTCTTGGAAAAGTCATCGATAAGTATGGAACCTCGGTTCTTCACATAGTCTACTTTCTCTTTTCTAAGAACAGTGTTTACGATGACAGCTTTGGATAGATACCTTTCAACCCAAGCTTTCTTGTCCGAAGAAGCGTTTATTATCCCCCTGCTCTCTTTTGGAACACCAGTGAGGATCCTGCATCTATCCCCATATTTTTCATGGACCTTTTCAAAGAGAGCCAAGGAACCTTCAATAGGCTGCAGCATGTTATAGAAGTGATCGTATTCCCTCATTTTTGAAAACAACAGGTCATCGTCACCCTTTCTCTTATTCTCCTGGTCCACCACCTCTATCTTCAGAATCTCCCTTTGGCCTCTTTTGAAATCCACCAAAACCCCGTCCATATCAAAGTAAATACACTCTATTTCCAATGTTTTATCCCTTATATCCACAGTCGAACCAAAGTAGCGCTGCTATATGTCATTATATAGTATCATATGTCACAAAACCAAAAAAAATGACCTTCCGTTCCAGAAGGCCAAAAAATAACAAATACTCTTAAATGAACTCCACGCTATATTCACCCTTCTTCTTCACTCTGCCTATTATCCTGACATAATCCTTATCCATGCGTTTCACCAAAGTCTCAGCATCCTCCACAGGCAGGAAAAACAGGAGACCACCGCTGGTTTGGGGATCCAACATCAAGTCCCTCTTTTCCAATGGTATGGATGGTGAATAGTATATCTTTCCATTGACCCAATCCAGGTTATTGTACATGCCTTCAGGAATGAAGCCGAAACGGGCAAGCTCCTCGGCTTCAGTCAGAATAGGGACTTTGGCAGTATCTATCTCCACAGTTACTCCACTGTTTTCTGCTACTTCCAGGGAGTGTCCTGAAAGAGAGAAGCCTGTGACGTCAGTGGCTGCATGGACACGAAGATCACGGGCAGCATCCCTTGCAGCCTTATTAAGCCTAGTCATGGAATCTACTGCAGCCTTCTCCGCCCTGTCTGAAGCTTCACCGCCTTTGACAGCTGTATTGATCACACCTACACCTATGGCCTTGGTAAGAACAACCGCGTCCCCTTCTTTGGCTCCGGAGTTTCTCCACACCTTATCCTTATCCATAAAGCCGGTGACACATAAACCGTACTTCGGAGTCGGATCCGAGATAGTGTGGCCACCTGCGATGACAGCCCCGCTTTCCTTTACCTTATCTATGCCGCCTCTGAGGATTTTATCCATAACAGAGATGTCGAGACAGGAAGGAAAACAAAGAAGGTTCATGGCACAACTGGGTTCTCCTCCCATGGCATAAATATCGGAAAGGGCATTTGCTGCAGCAATTTGACCGAAGACAAAGGGATCATCCACCATAGGAGGAAAGAAATCCACTGTCTCCACAGCAACAATATCGTCAGTGACTTTATAGACAAGGGCATCTTCCGAGCCTTCAAAGCCTACTACAAGTTTATCTGAAGACACAAGGGGGAGATGATCGATT
>JALFRH010000201.1 GCA_022785155.1 Spirochaetales bacterium | reverse complement strand
TTTATAACTATACTGACTCCTACTATTGCACCTATGACACCTAACTGAGGAACCTTGTTTAGTATAAATGAGAATATCCAATCAACCAATGCTTCAATAGGCGCAATAATAATATCATAAATCACAATATTCCCGCCCCCTTTGTTTTAGACTACGCCCATCAGCAATATACAATCGCCAATTATTCTACTCCATATTATTTGAAATACACCATAACACCAAGTATAATCGTACAAAAAGGGGGGTGATAAGTTGGGTTTTGTCGATAGCCTCAAAACAAGAGGTATAAACGGTACAATAAGGCAAGGAATATTGAAGGCTCTGGGCCTGGATAAACAGAAGGAAGAAATCGATTCCCTATATTATTACCTGAACTCTTTTTGCGACATCACTTCCTTGCCTCCTACAAAAAATAAAAATCTGAGAGATCTCCAATTAGGCATTCTAGAGCTATTGAAGATTTTTCATAAGCTTTGCAAAAAACACAATCTTACATATTGGCTGGACAGTGGCAATCTTCTAGGAGCATACAGACATAAAGGTTTTATTCCTTGGGATGATGACATGGACGTGGCCATGCCAAGGGAAGACTATGAAAAAGTGATCCCGCTTCTGAAACCTGAATTGGAGAAATACGGAATCATTGTGGGCCCCGGTGGTATATATGATGACAGAGATATCCTACAACGGCTAGGTGTGAACTATAAGACAGCCGAAACGGGTATATGGATGGATATATTTCCTGTAGATTTAATCAAAAGTAACAAACCTCTCTATAAAGCAAGACCTCTTGTCGAGAGGGCTGTCAACGAGTATTTGGTTTACTATAAAAAGAACAGGAAAAGGCTTAGCCCATCAGCCCTATCTGAGAAAAAAGCTTATTTCTTCTCGAAATATGAGGAATTTGGTGATGGAGACCACTCTATCTTCTTGCTCTATCCGGAATTTGATGAAAAAGCCCACTGTGTTTCAAAAGAAGATTTATTTCCATTGGTAGAAATGGAGTACGAGGGAATAATGTTTCCTGTCCCAAACAATACTCCGAATTACTTGAAAGAGTATTACGGCGAAAGCTTTATGGCATTCCCTAGGACAGGCATCGAACACCATTTGGATCCCGATGGTTCTACAGCATCCACTAGGGCAATACGCCATGGAATAGATATGGAAAAGGAGATTCAGCACTTGAAGGAGATATACGACAGTATATAAAAATGATTCTCCACGGCATATGGAGCATAACCGATATGCATAAATAATAAGGATCTTTTCATGCCACTTTTGCTCTTTTATGTTCAATAGACAAGAAAAGAGTCGGCTTGAAGTCAAACATGATTCTTTACTTTATTCATCACGGTTTGCAGAGATTCCAATATCCACTTATCTCTCAAGATAATCAAAATCAAACCATATACCATTGCTCCCACTGCGATTTGAAGAAGGACGAGGAATAGTGGATTGATTTGGATACTATTCATGGAAAAAACCACAACAAACATTCCAAAGCCAGAGATCATCTTTTTGGCTCCTGTACTTACCAACATTCTCACATTGCCATATTGCTTGCTATATACCACATATAGAACAGAGATGACACTTTCAGCTGCAACTGAGGCAATTGCCGCACCATATGCTCCGAACTTAGGAATAAGCATCAAATTCAAGATTAAATTGACGAAGGAACCGGCAAACAAAAAATAAGTGCTTTGTTTTCTCTTTCCACATGGAGTGAAGTATTGATAACAAAGACAGTTGCTTATTCCAATGATAACAATAATTGGGCTGAACAAATACAATAGTACAATAACAGGCTCATATCCCTGCCCAAAGAATAGTGGTACAAAGGTTTTTGCAATTCCCATTATACCGAAACAACTGGCAAAGCCAGCAAAGAAGATAAAATCAAAAGAGCGTTTTATCATCAACTGTATTTCTTCATACTTCTTTTCTGAATATAGATATGAATTGCGTACCCCGACGACAGAATTAATTGCTGAGAATACAACACTCTTTGCCAGATTCATCACCTTCTCAGCCTGTTGGTAATATCCATTCTGAGCGGCACTGTCTGTAATCATCCCGATTAAAGTTTTATCCAGAACTGTATAAATCGAGGTTGCTATGGAAGGAATAAAATATATTAAAGTCTCATGAATATGATTGGCGAATCTGAACTCTTTATAGTTTACCTTGACAAGCATTCCCCTCAGATATGGCCAAAGGGAAAGATTGGAAAGAAACGTAGATACCATCTGTATGATCATATACAACAGTAAATCTTCTGGTTGATTAATAAAAACGAAAGTGCAGATTATTCCAAGAATTTTGAATATTGTGTTTCGAATGACAGTAAGTTTAAATTCCTCCAACCCACTGAAAAACCATGAAATATCAAACATACTGGCAAATATGCCAATGGAAAGAACGATATAATATATCCTATATTTAGACCAAAGAAGTGCCAAAGAAGACAACACGGCCATCGACGTGGTGGCTACAACAATCAACTCAATTTCCCAAAACAGCTTGCTTCGCTTATATGGATCATCCCTATTCATGGATATTTCCCTAGAACCATAAGAAAAGGTTCCAAGGGCTGCAAACATCAAGAAGTATTGTTGTATAGATTGTGTATAGCTTTGTATTCCAATCGCTTCGGCCCCAAGCACACGGGAAAGATAGGGAGCCGTAACAAATGATGTGAGCACATTTAATATCTGATATGCCGTACTATATAAGAAATTGTATCTAATACTCTTATTTTTCATTTCAGTAGCTTTATGTATTACAAAATACCATTACTAATTGTTTGTTATCAACCGAAATATAGTATCAACAAAACAAGACCATGAATACAATTTCAGATGGATAATTTGAATAATTGTTTTCAACCCGACAATACAGTGAAACTTATCCATTTTTATCATACTTCTATGGAAATATGCTTCTATAACTAAACTATTGTATCTTTATCCTTTCAATGATAATTTTTTATATAGGAGATTTACATGGATAACAACGACTACAACAGCTATACATATTCAGACGAGGAAGAGGAAATCAGAATAGGATCTCTTATTAAAAAGATGATGTCGCACACAAAGCTTATGGTCATCGCCGTAGTGATATCCGTCATATTAAGCTTTGTATATGCCTATGTATTGTATGAACCTGCCTATGATGCTTCTGCTTCCTTTGTATATGAAGTAAGAGAAAACTCTACTTTCACCAATCTCTACGGGGTCAAATACAAAAAAACCAGCCAAGTTGTACAAATGATGAAGCATAATGATACCATCCAAGGATTCATTGAGGAAAAAGGCTTGGATCCAAAGAAATATGTTGCAGATAAATTTCTTGGAAATACAAGCATTTCCGATAGCGACTATACTATCAATGTATATCTTTCAAAAATGGTTGAGGAGGATATCCAGTTACAAAAAGAATACATCGATTATGCCATCAATTTGATCAACTCAAATTTCAAGAGCGTCCTGCTTACAGAGTTGAACAATGCCAAGGCCACCATCAATAACGAAATCGATGATTTGAATAATCTTTCCTTCGCCTCTGAAGATACCAGCAATACAAACTACCAGAAGATATTGGCTTTGAAAGATAACATCAAGACCATTGATATCCAGATCGGCCAGATACAAGATGATGCCATCAAGATTTCTTCTGAATATATGCAGACAAAGGTGACTACAAGAGGCAAGACCATGGTCATCATTGTCCTGATTGGCATTGTCTTGGGAGCCGCCATCGACTTCTTTATGAGTTTCTTCGACAACCACATTTATTTCTCGACAGATATTTCAGATATTCCATATCTCGACGATCATCTCCTTTCATGCATTCCTCTCTATAAGGGTAATAACGTATCGGGGAAGGAGTTCGAATATATCATCAACAAGTTATTGGGAAAGAACCGTGTCTTGGTTTCATCGATATCTGCAGGAGACAACGCTTCCTTTGCAGATAAGCTGAATGAAGCTGCAAAGAAGAACAATATTTCTTTGGTTGCTTCTCCCCTTCCATCATTGGAAGAGGATCCATCTGTCCTCTCTTCCTTGGAAAACACAGATGCTGCACTTATTGTCCTGAAACCAGGCAAAAACACCATTGAAGAAGCAAAGAACTTTGCAAGAGACTGTGCTCTCATCAATGCTGAAAACTACTATTTCGTCATCAATGGAATCAACGTTACAGATCCAATGGTCACAAAGTTTGAGAGTGATTCAGAGTATGTACACTTTAATATCTTCAAGTTTATGACTTATAGGGAATACTATAAAAAGTATCTTGGATGATGACTTCCCGTCTCATAGGCCTCCCACAAAAAACGGGAGGCATTTTTTCAGGAGAATACCTCGTCACACTTTTTCAAGACTGCATCTACGACAGCATCCATATCGTAGTATTTATACTCACCAAGCCTCCCTCCGAAGAATACTTTGTCTTCAGTTTCTGCCAGTGCTTTATATTGTCTATACAGTTCACTGTTCCTTTCATCGTTTACAGGATAGTATGGCTCATCCCCAGGTTTCCATTCAGAACTGTACTCCTTGCTAATTATAGTCTTTGGGATATCATTTCCATCCCCATCTTTACCAAACTCAAACCACTTATGCTCGATTATTCTAGTCCAAGGAGTCTGTGAATCCGTGTAATTTACAGCGGCATTTCCTTGGAAATTGGATATATCCAAAACCTCGGTATCAAATCTTACACTACGATATTCCAAATAACCCAGTGCATACTGGAAGTAGGCGTCTATAGGACCCGTATACACGACTCTTTCCGCCAGATCATCCCATTTTTTCTTATCACTTAGATAATCTTCTCCTAATCCTACTTCTATTTTATCCAGAATTCTCTCCACCATCTCCGTATATCCCCCTACAGGTATCCCCTGATAGAGGGCGTTGAAATAGTTGTTGTCGAAGGTCAGACGTACAGGAAGACGCTTGATAATAAATGAAGGAAGATCCTTACAAGCCCTTCCCCACTGTTTTTCAGTGTATCCCTTTATCAATTTCTCATAGATGTCCCTACCTACCAGTGATATGGCCTGCTCTTCAAGGTTTCTCGGCTCCCCCTTTATTTCCCTTCTCTGTTCTTCGATTTTTCTTTGGGCTTCTTCCGGTGTGACGACACCCCACATCTTATTAAAGGTGTACATATTGAAGGGAAGGGAATAGAGCTCACCCTTATAGTTGGCTACGGGAGAATTCGTAAAGCGATTAAAAGTCGTGAACCGTGACAGGTATTCCCATACCCTCTTGTTATTAGTGTGGAATATGTGGGCGCCATATTTATGTACATTGATTCCTTCGATTCTCTCTGTATATACATTCCCCCCTATATGTCCCCTCTTGTCTATTACAAGACACTTATATCCCCTGTCCGTAGCTTCTCTGGCAAAGACAGAACCATAGAGGCCCGCCCCAACTATCAAATAATCATACATATAAAATCCTTTAATGCTTCACCTCCAAATATTGTACCATGAATATAGGATGAAGACAGGCCCACTTTCATAAAAACACAAATAGAAGTTGTATATTGTTGCATTCTTCCTATTTTAAAGGTATAAAGAATGCGTAACGAAAAACTTTTTTAGTTATGGGGGGAGGTTATTAATTGGATTCGATGTTCAAATATCCATCCGATCTTACACTTTCTTCAATTGGAAGCAAAGAAAAGCCTTTTTATTCTTTCATAAAAAGAACTTTCGACATAATTTTTTCTTTTGTTTTTCTCATTGTTCTCTTCATCCCTTTTCTAATAATCGCACTGATAATCTTCATAGATGATCCCAAGGGTTCACCCTTCTATGTATCGGAAAGAATAGGGAGAAGAGGAAAACCTTTTAAGATGTTCAAGTTCCGTTCCATGATCATAGGTGCGGAAGATATGCTGGATTCCATGATGAAAGACAATGAAAAGGATGGTCCGGCCTTTAAGATGCACGACGATCCAAGAGTGACCAAAATAGGACACTTCATCAGAAAGACAAGCATCGATGAACTACCTCAGCTTTTGAATGTTTTATTGGGAGACATGTCTGTTGTAGGTCCTAGACCCCCGATCATGAAGGAAGTGGTTCAGTATTCACGAGAAGACTTGAAGAGACTCTTAGTCAAACCGGGCCTTACATGCATCTGGCAGACTAGAAAAAAGAGGGATGATGTACCTTTCAGAGAATGGGTTGCAATGGATGTGGAGTATATACAGAAAAGATCTGTATGGATGGATCTTAAGCTCATCTTCAAAACTGCATTCGTAATGATTTCAAAGGAAGGAACTTAATATTTCCTAATGGAAAATATTAACCCAAACCAATTGAACTAATATTTTATTTAACCTATCGTATTCCCTTATGAGCAATGTAAAAGAAAAGAACGAAAACATAATGGGAACCATGGGCATTACCAATCTGATCATGAAGATGTCATTGCCCTTGATGATAAGTATGCTTATTCAGGCTCTCTACAACATAGTCGACTCCATGTTTGTAGCCCGTGTTTCTGAAACCGCCCTTACAGCTGTTTCCCTGGCCTTCCCTCTCCAGAACCTACTTATTGCCTTTGGTGTAGGCACAGGAGTAGGTATGGCATCATATCTCTCAAGAAAACTGGGGGAAAATGATACTGAGACAGCAACAAAGGCAGCAGGAAACGGTATCACTCTGGCTGTAATCACTTGGATTTTGTTTGCTGTCCTTGGACTGACTATAGTCAAGCCCTTCATGTCATTGTTCACAGACGATGTAGAACTACTCAATCTATCCACAGGCTACTCCGAGATAGTCATGGTGCTCTCCCTCTTTATGCTTATATCCATGATGAATGAAAGAATACTACAGGGAACTGGAGACAGCTTCTCCAGTATGGTCAGCCAAATGACCGGAGCCATCACCAATATCATTCTGGATCCTGTTTTCATCTTTACTTTCGAAATGGGTGTAAACGGAGCTGCAATTGCAACTGTCATTGGACAGGCCGTAAGCTGCAGCGTATCCCTCTTTTTCGTATTAAGAAACAAATATATCAACGTAAAGCCACACCACTTGAAACTAAGCAGGAGAATGGTTTCATCCATATATGCTGTAGGTGCCCCTACAATCATCACCAATAGTATCGGAACCATAATGACAGGAGCAATGAATGCTATTCTCATAGGCTTCAGCACTACAGCGGTATCCATCTTCAGTGTATATTTCAAGCTCCAGTCCTTTGTGTTCATGCCTATCTTCGGCCTCTCCTCTGGTATGGTACCGATCATTGCATATAACTATGGAGCCAGAAAGAAGGAAAGGATGATGGCAACCATAAAGATCGGAACCCTCATTGCAGTTTTGATCATGGTATTGGGAACTCTGGTCTTTAATCTCTTCCCAAATGCTTTGCTTTCACTTTTCTCAGCCACTGAAGAGATGTATAGACTGGGAGTTCCTGCATTGAAGACAATCTCCTTCTGTTTCGTATTTGCTGCTATATCCATAGGTCTGGGTTCATCATTCCAAGCCACAGGATACGGCATGGGCACCATGATAGTCTCCATTGCAAGACAGCTTCTGGTTTTGATTCCTGTCGCCTATGTTCTTTCAAAGATGATCGGAATAAACGGCGTATGGCTGTCTTTCATTGTAGCCGAGGGAATAGGACTTATTGTTTCCATCGTCCTGTATATAAAGGTATATGACTCAAGAATAAAACCCATTGGTGAAAAAGAAGTGTTCTCAGAGTGATTCTCCTACTCTTTCCTGGCCATCCTACAA
>JALFRH010000191.1 GCA_022785155.1 Spirochaetales bacterium | reverse complement strand
CTCCGGACTCAAGTATGTTTTCTCCCTCCTTACCTGCGGTAGCAGCGGTAAAAGCGCAGAGTGGATCATGGATAGACTTTTACAGGAAATCGGCATAGGAATAAGCTATACCCAGTCTTTCCGCTATCCTGACTCATACCTTCCATTGATCAAGAACATTCCTGATGAGGCCAAGACAAAGGAAATACTGGACAAAGCCGAAGATAAGATAAAAAAAGCCATTCTGGATATTGAAAACGAGGAGATAAAGCTTCCCGGTAAGCCTTTATTCGGGAAACTCATGGCAAAGATATCTTCAAAAACCGGTCCAGACAAAAAAGACAAGAACATGAGTGTTGACGACAGCTGCATTCTTTGTGGTCTTTGCCAGTCCATCTGCCCCTCCAACAACATAACAATGGGGGAAAAGAAGGCGACTTTAGGGGATAGCTGCCTCCACTGCTATGCCTGCTACAACAACTGTCCAAAAGAGGCCATTAAGTACACAGGGCGCAGTGGACACTACAAGAGCTTGGTGAAAGTTGAGGAACTGAAGAGAAGATGAATAGTATTTTTGACACTGTGGCGGACAGAAGAAACACCAACAGTGAAAAGTGGAATAAAGAAGCTATTTCCAGCATTGCAGCAAATAGTGAAGCGGAGCCATTTTGGGTTGCAGATATGGACTTTCTCCCTGAGCCCCATATCAAGGCAAAGGCGGAGGAGCTGGCAAAATTAGGAGTCTTCGGCTACCCTTCCTTCCCGGACTTCAATAAAACGGCGGCTTCATGGCTGGAGAGAAAGCACAATTGGGTAGTAAACGAAGGAAGCATAGCCTACTCCATGGGATTGTTACATGGCGTCTCAATGTGCATTAATCTTTTGACAAAGAAGGGAGACCATATCCTTATTCCAAGCCCTACATATAAACCCTTCAGGGAGCTCTGTTCTCTTAATGACAGGGTGATGGAAGATTATGAGCTGGGATATAAAGACGGGGCTTTCTATCTTGACAGGGAGAGATTCATAGAGAGTGCAAAGAAATCCAAGATGATTCTATTCTGCTCTCCCCATAATCCCTCTGGCCTTGTCTTCAGCCAAGAGGAACTGGAATTTGTATTGGGTGTGGCCAAGGATCTTGATATACCTGTGGTTTCAGACGAAATCCATGGGGATCTGGTCCATCCTGGATATACCCATATTCCTATGGGCAAGGCCAACGAGAAAATAGGAGCTGAGACCATCACCCTCATGGCCCCTTCCAAGACCTTCAATGTAGCCGGAGAACACAGCGCCATCGCCATCTTCAGTTCCGATTCCACACTCAATAGATTCAAGCATGCCCAAAGCGCCCTTTGGCTCTCAACACCAGGCTATCTTATTGGGGAATTGACGGAAGCGGCATATAAGTATGGTCTGGAATGGAATGAAGAGTTATGTAGATACCTGGGGGAAAACGCAGAGCTGATCTCTTCTTTTCTGGAGGAAAACAACTTGGGGATAAAGATGGTCAACGGAAAGGCATCCTTCGTCACCTTCCTGGACTGCTCCGGCGTCTGGGATAAAATCGAGAAGAAAGTAAGGGAAAACCCGGATAGATACAGCTCCTCTTCAGGGGGTGTATTATCCAGATTCTTCGGTGTGGAAGCCTCTGTCGCCATGAACGACGGCACTTGGTTCGGCAGCCAATACAAGAAGTTTGTAAGAATAAACTATGGAACATCCAGAGAGCGTGTATATAACGCTCTATTGAGAATAAAGAAGGCGGTGGAGAGTCTTTGAAGAATAGTCGGAATCTCATGGAGTACGGCATAACCTTTATAGTTGCCTTACTTTCCTATTTGCTGATAGGACCAGTGTCATATGCCCTGGTCTTTCCCTTCTTGGAGGGGAGAGTGTGGAGTTATGCCGCCCTCTTCATCCCCTCCGTCATCTCTTTGGCTTCTCTTCTTGTTTTAAGGAGAAAGAGGTTTTTCAAAGACTTCAAGGCCCTGAAGAGAGGGGAGTTTTCAGTCCCCCTATTTCTTCTTTTCTTCTTCTCTTCTTTCATCATTCTATCTGTAGTTTCCCTCGCCCAGGGTGCAACTCCAAACAATGCACCCTTATTAGACAAGATATCATCGCTACTGATATCCCTTATCTTCATTCCCATCCAGATAACAATGGAGGAGTATATATTCCGAGTCATAGTCATAGATGCTGTAGACAAAAAAGAGATTGAAAAAAGAAGCACGGGCATAGTCATATCCCTCATTTCAGCTCTTCTTTTTACTCTTCCCCACTTATTCAACAGGGAAGTATGGGTGGAGGGAGGAACCTGGGCCCTTCTCCATTACTTTCTTTGGGGATTCCTGGCCGCCTTCTCCTCCATCCTTACAGAGGGCTTTGAAATGGCCGTCGCAATGCACTTGTCAAACAACCTTGTGGTATCCATAGTGGCCAACTATAAAGGCTCCAGTCTATCTTCCGTTTCTTTCTATCTGTTGGAGAATGAAACATCAAGCCCCAAAGCAATAATGGCATTTGTCCTTCTCTTTGCTTTTGAGCTCTTTCTTTTCTACATTCTTAAAAAGAGAGGACAAAAATGATTTCCAGAAACAATATTCTCGACACTCTTCTTTGGCTAGGATCCATCAGCAAGAAGGCCATTCCCTATAGCGAAGTGGATATGCTTGTAATAACAATTCTTGAGTATCAGAAACTTGAGACTATTCCCAATAGCCAATGGGGAAAGAGCGTAAAGGATTTATTGGATTATGCCTGCCCCACCCCCATAGAGGAGTTGAAGGGCTTCGAAATAAACCAAGTAAAGCTATGGAAGAGAGTTGCGGCTTCAGAGCGGTATAAAGACCTTAAGTTGTTATATGCAGTGGGGGAAAAGGTAGAGGACCACAAATGCGAAGAGCAATATGCCGCTGCTCTTTTCCAGGATGGAGACGAGCACTACCTGGTATATAGAGGGACAGACGAGAGTCTCACCGGCTGGAAGGAAGACTTCAATATGGCGGTATATGATGAGATTCCATCTGAAAAGAGAGCCTTGGAAGGCCTGGAAAAGGTGACGAAGAATATTGAAAGTCTCCACATCCTTGGCCACAGCAAGGGAGGAACCCTTGCCCTCTATGCCGCCATGAAGGCAGACGAGGATACATTCTCCAAAATAAAGGACATCTACATATTCGATGCCCCGGGACTTCCCGATTCCTTGATGAATGAAGAGAGATGGGAGAGACTAAAGGCCATAACCCGTTCCTACATCCCTTCCTCCTCCATTATTGGTATGCTTTTCAACACAATGGAAAACGCCATTGTCGTGAAGTCATCCTCTCTAGGCCTCATGCAGCACGATGCCTTCACTTGGCTCCTCTCCGGAGGAAAGTTCCTTACCCAGGAGGATATTACTTATAGAAGCAGACGGATCGACGATACAGTAAAGAACTTCATAAAACTTCTTGATAGGGATGAAAGGGAAACTCTAGTCGAGGTATTATATAAAATACTGAAGGCCACGGACGAGGAAAACGTGTGGCTTATGCCTGAAGCGGCTGCAAAGCGTTTCCCGGAGATAAAGAAGACTATAGAAAACCTTGACCAAGAGGAAAAGAAGACTCTCACTTCCATTCTTCTTACCTTTGAAGAAGCCAGAAGAGAGACCAGGAGGAGAAACAATAGATGAGTGGAAATAAAACAAAGAAGAAGAAAAAGAAGGGAAACAAGGTAATTAAGAGAATAATCTTTCTCCTTGTGGTCATGGTGATCCTATTTATTGTCTTATCTTTCCTTTCCCCCACTGAAGGGGAAATGGAAGGCACCTACAATCCCACATACATAGAAAACCTTGAGATACCAAGGGGTGGAAAGGGTGAAATAATAGAACACACAGGATATACCCTATCCTACTCTGAGGAGTATGAAGTTCCTGAGTGGGTTGCCTATGAGCTTACAAGGGAAGAAGTCGTCACGCAGTGTGTAGAAAGAAAAGATAACTTCAGGGAGGACAAAGCTGTCTCCACAGGAAGCGCAACTCTCAACGACTATAAGAAATCAGGATATGACAGAGGCCATATGGCTCCTGCCGCCGACTTCAGATGGTCCTTTGATGCCATGAACGACACCTTCTATCTCTCAAACATGTGCCCCCAGACCCATGCCTTCAACGCCGGAATCTGGAGCGACCTGGAGGAAGCCATAAGATCCATCGCCTATGAAGACGAGACGATATATGTCGTTACAGGACCTGTTTTGACCGACGGCCCTTATGAAACCATAGGTGAGAACAATGTCGCTGTTCCAAACTACTTCTATAAAGTGGTCTTGGATTACTCTGCGCCTACAGTAAAGGCCATAGGCTTTATTCTCCCCCACGAAAACTCGAAGGAGCCTCTCTCTTATTTTGCAGTTACTGTAGACGAAGTCGAGGAAAAGACCGGCCTTGACTTCTTCCCTCTCCTCCCGGATGAAGAGGAAGAGAGGTTGGAGTCATCCCTCGACACCACGCTATGGGCACTGAAGAACTTCGATTACTCCCTTATTGAGAAATCAGGGGAGGAGGGCTTAGCATACACAGTAGACACAAGCAAGGAAAGCCAAGAGGCGGATACAGTCATAAGTGTATTCTGGGAAGTATTCTACCTCTTCAAGAAAGAAGTATTCAGTCTATTGGGCATAGAGGACATAGCCAGGTCCATAGGCCTTTTATAAACGTGACATCATAAGCTTCAAAAGCCTATTGGCTTCATCTATCTTGATGTTCTCTTTTCCCGAAGAAGAGATGAAAAACCTTGAGTTTTCTCCCCTCCATACCCTTTCTGTACCATCAGGACGCCTGGATATCATATCTGTCCAAAGTGTGGGGTTGATATGGGGGGCAAGGGAACAATCTATAAAGAGGGTCATAGGGTCCCTGTTTTCGCTTCCTGCAGGATGCCAGGGTCTGGATAGGAATACAGAGTTCTTCTCCGTGTCCCCTTCCTTTGAAAAGACACAGTCATGGAAAACGAAACC
>JALFRH010000184.1 GCA_022785155.1 Spirochaetales bacterium | reverse complement strand
CCTATACATTTCTCCATAGGTTTCATGGATGTTGGAAGCATATCTATCATCATCGGCTTCACTTTCATTGGAGGCCCCGAACTTGCCACTTTCCTCCAGTACTCCATAATACTCGCATCTGGCGAATGTCCTTCCCGTGCTACCTTGTGCTTCCAGAGCGGGAATCAGGGAGAAACCTGTGGTGTTTTCAAAATCAATACCAGCTATCTCTGCAATTGTAGGAGCGATATCTGTCAGTTCTGTTATTCCACTATACTTTATTCCACTCTTGAATCGAGCGGGGCAGGAGATTATCAATGGTACATGTACCAGTCCTTCGTAGAATCTGCATCCTTTATGGGTATGCCCATGATCTCCTATGGTTTCTCCATGATCGGAGGTGAAGATTACAATGGTATCGTCTTGTAGGCCCATTTTCTCCAATGAGTCGAGAATCATGCCGTAGTGTTTATCTACAAGCTCCACCATTCCATAGTATGAGGCCCTTTCTCTTCTCTCTTTCTCGTCAGGGGTCTTGAATTGGGATTGGAAGTACACAAAAGAGAGCTTTTCTTCCTCCTCTTCATCTCTATCGGAATAGATTGGTCCCGGGATATTCTTTTGAAGATACTTTTCCTCCAAATATGAGGGAGCATCGAAAGGTGGATGAGGGTCATAGCAGTTTACACATAGCATCCATGGTTTTTCGCTGTCTTTATGTCTCTCAAAGTATTCCCTGGCTTTTTCCTGAAGCCAGAAGGTCTGCCTCAGGTTTTCAGGGGCATCCTTTTTATACCAATAATATGAGTGCTTACCATCATTTTCCAATATATCGTGCCAATCAATACCTTTCTCTTCCAGCCAGTCTTTATATCTGCTGCAGTTTCCCTCCAAATCATGGCCAGGGGAAAGGTTATATTCAAAGAATGAAAAACCATCGTCAGTCCTGGGTTCTCCTTCCCATGCACTGGTTATATGCAGCTTCCCGATAAGGCCGCAGTCATATCCATTTTCAGAAAGTGCCTTGGAAATAAGAGTGGCGTGTTCAGGCATATTGTCTGCACCATTAATATTTGAGTTTATGGCTGATGGATATTTTCCTGTAAGAAAACTGGCTCGGGATGGAGTACAGATGGGGCTTTGGCAATAGGCATTTTCAAAGACAACGCCTTCTTTTACCAATTTATCCAGGTTGGGAGTATCTATATATTTATTGCCAAGAGCATGTATTGTATCCCAGCGTTGTTGGTCGGTGGTAAGCCATAGAATATTTGCACGTTTTTTCATATTGCTTCCTTAGAGAAGTGTTTTCTTATCTCCTCCGCCAAGGCTTTTCCCAGTTTCAGGTGGTTTTCTTCATCCATATGGATTCCATCTACATTCGATGCAGCAGCAACAGACGAAGCATCGAAGAAAGGAAGGGAAAGAGCCTCTGCCACCTGTTTTGTCTTTTCTATGATTTTCCTGGATTCTCTATATCTGAAGCCTCCGTCAGGGTCGCTTATTGTGGATTCAGAGGACACTACTGGTGCAACAAGCAAAACATCGGGATTGTGGACGAATATGTTCTTGGAACCATCTGAGTCCCCTTCAAATACCGAGTCCGCATTCTTTAGCGCTTTTGCCACTTTATATAACCCTCGATAGGTACCTTCAGCATCTGTATATATAATATCGTTGGTTCCCAACATCATGACTACAAGGTCAATAGGCTTTGCTCTGAAAAGAGAAAAGGGCAGGCCTTTGTATCCATTTACATATGATCCTAGATATGGATGATCCCAGACAGTGGTCCTTCCGTTTATTCCGTCTTCAATTATTTCATACTCATCGCCAAGTATTTTTTGGACGATTTTGGTCCACCTTGTGTTTTCATCAAATCTTACTCCGCAGCCTGGCGTAAAACCCCAGGTGTTTGAATCCCCATAACATAGAATCCTTTTCATTGTTTACTCCTTTTGCTAATGGAAAAGCGATATGGAAAACGTTTAACTTTATTTAATGACACTTAGTTTAATCTGTCAAATTCTTTTTTCTGAATGGATTAAGAATCAATATAGAAACCCAATTGTAAAAAGCCCATACTCCAGACTTACTGTTCTGTAAAAGTCCATATCAAAGGGAGTAGAAACATGATTATCCGAATCTATGAAAAGGGAGAGTTGCCTATACTGAAAAGTGTGGGTAAGGGAAATGACAGAAGACAATGGAAAAGTATGTAATGGATTATGTTTCTACTTCCGATCATTTGAAAGTGGTGATCAAAAACAAAACAATTCATGGTATTGGGTTCAAAACAGAGTGAGTAATATGGATGAAAGGAGTGAAAAGATTTAGACTCTATTTATGGAAAAGAGATTTGAAGTCACACTCCAGAATAATATAAAGACCAGTGTCTGGTTTACCACAGACAACGAAGAAATGAAAGGGAAGATACTTTCCCTAAAGACGCAATATGTAATTGTAACAGATGAAAACTCCCTGCCTTATTCTCCTGATAAAGATAGGACCGTAGTTCTTAAGAGCGGAGAAGAAAACAAGAACTGGGAGGGAATCGAGAAGATTCTTTCCTTTGCCCTTGGCCACTCTATGGCAAGAGACGGAGTTTTTGTTGCAATTGGAGGCGGTGTCGTCTGTGATATGACGGCTCTTGCAGCATCTCTTTTTATGAGAGGGGCAAGGCTTATACTCTGTCCTACCACGCTACTGTCCATGGTTGACGCAAGTCTTGGAGGTAAAGCCGCCATAGATTTCATGAACACAAAGAATACTGTCGGCGCCTTCTATCCTGCAGAAGATGTAATACTCTCTTTCCCAGTTCTTTCGACTCTACCTGAAAAAGAGTTTATGTGCGGTATGGGGGAGGTTGTAAAACATGCTTTCCTTTCAGAAGACGACTCTTTATATAAGTTTTTGTTTGCCAATAAGGATAAGATCCTCAGTAGGGACAAAGATGCCCTGATGACTATGGTGGACCTCTCTTTAAGGGTGAAAAAGAGTTATATAGAACGTGATCCTATGGAGAAGAAGGGCATAAGAAGTGCCTTGAACCTTGGCCATACCTTCGGTCATGCCCTGGAAAGCATTACAGATTATTCCATCAGCCACGGCGAGGCTGTGGTCTGGGGAATGAAGAAGGCTCTTACCAGCGGGCTCTGGCAGGGGATCACTCCTCCAGAATTCTATCTTTGGTGCATAGACCTTATTTCCCAATTCCCTTTCCTGGACGAGTACAAAGTCCAGAAGAAGGACTATGAGAGATTTATAGAGGCTACAAAGAAAGACAAGAAAAAGAGCGGGGGGACAACCAAGTTCGTATTTCTGAAGGGTCTTGGTGAACCTGTGCTGTCTCCATTAAGTGATGATCAGATTGCCGCAATGATAGTATAAAGGTGAGGAATCAATCCTCACCCAAATCAATTGCCCTTTCATATGCAGTAAGGATATTGTTTATCCTTCGTCTTGCCTGCTTGTTGCTCTTTGGAACCATTTCCAAGAGAGATGAGAGGGAATAGATGGTTTCTCTTACACCATTTTCAATAGATGCTTCTGGAACAAGGGAGTATTTTCCCTCTTTCTCTCTCAACGACAAGAACAGGAAGTTGTTCTTTCCACTTTTGTATGGCTTCAGAAGATAGGAAAGGAAGGATGTAATCTCACCCTCTGTGTCTGTAGGGGATAAAGATCTTTTTGGCTTATCCCTTAAAGGAATATTCTTTATAGGAATAAGGGATAGTTCTTTGTCTATCTTGCTGGTCTTAATGCTCTTAAGACTTATACAGTTGCCACATTTTAGCCATATCTGTACGCTGCTTCTGGTTTTGACATTCTTGAGGTCTGAAAGTGGAACCACAAACTTTCCCTTTCCTTTGCTGGATGAGCCCACTCTATAGGGTTCCAGTGTTGTAAGGCTGGTGTTGGGGCCATTGACCTTCTTTGTAGTTTCTTTCTTCTTTTCTTCGTTTTTCTTTGAAAGCTCCTTCAGAAGTAGAGGATCTATGGCCT
This sequence comes from Spirochaetales bacterium, assembly GCA_022785155.1. GTDB lineage: Bacteria > Spirochaetota > Spirochaetia > Sphaerochaetales > Sphaerochaetaceae > Ornithospirochaeta. The sequence continues at coordinate 15,586 of JALFRH010000184.1, read as the reverse complement.
TTATCCAATCAGGCTTCAAGGGAGAGACGGACCTGGCATACATCTTTGTTGTCTGCACGATCTCCCCTGCCAGAATATACTCAGGCTTGTTGTTGAACCAAGAAGAACCTGGATGGATCAAGATTTCATCGGCAGTGACGGATCTGTAGGAGAACTTATTCATTTTCTTACATATATACTGCCTTAAGCCTGAAGATAGACAAATCAGATACTCTCCTATGTTGTTCTTCGATTGACCTATGGCCAAACCCAATTCCCCTACGATATCCAAAAGCTGATTCTTGATGTGATGTATTTCATCCATGGTCTGCTTATCGAGATACCTTTTTTGGCAAAAACTCTCTCTTGCCTTTTCTCCCCTCAGTTTTACGTACTGGTCAAATATGGATAACCAGGCCGCAAAGTCTCCGTTGGGATTATCTACAAGGGCATGGTGAATATCCCTTGCCTCCAACTCTTCTCCCGGTGGCATAATAAAAGGAGTCTTTGTGGAGAGAAAGGCCACAGCGATGGACACATCTTCAATTGCAGAAGGATAGTTAAGTATAGATTCAACCATTACCCTTGAGAGCCTTGGAATAAGAGGGAAACGAATCATCATCTCACCAATGGAAGTAAGATGAAGGTCATCTTTTATGGCTCCGATGTATTTCAGTGTTTCAATGGCAGACTGAAGGGCTTTGGTCTGAGGGGAAGTGATGAAAGGGAAGGAAGTAAGGTTGTAGATTCCCAGTTCGCACATTCTAAGAACCACTTCGGCCAAATCCGAATGGAGGATTTCCTCCTCGCTGTATTCTCTTCTCCTATCATAGTTGTCTTCTGAATATAGCCTCCAGCATACACCGGGAGCTGTTCTTCCCGCTCTTCCTTTTCTCTGGTCTGCAGAGGCCTTGGAAATAAGGGAAGGAATCAAGGCTGAAGTGAAGTTTCTTTGGTTGTAGTAGTTGATCTTGCACCAGCCGGAGTCTATTACGCACCTTATTCCATCTATGGTAAGGCTTGTTTCTGCAATATTTGTAGATACCACCACCTTGGTGTGGCCTGGAGTAGTGGGAGTAAAGACCTTCTCCTGTTCTTCTTTGCTGAGCCTGCCATATAAAGGATAGATATCAAGAAGGCTGGAGTCCATCAGTTCTGAACCATATAGAGACTGGATGCAAGCCTTTATTTCTGCTTCTCCCGGCAAGAACACCAGTACGTCCCCTCCATCTTCCTTTTCATGGACGCTTTTGATTATGGCTTGTATCTCCATGTAGTATTTGTCTTCGTGTTCTTTATCCAAAGTAAGGGGCTTGTAGTAAACGGAGACAGGGAAGGGCCTTGAGTCTATGGAGACTATAGGAGCATCCTCAAAGAAGGAAGAGAATACCGAGGTGTTTATGGTTGCTGAAGAAATGATGATCTTCAGATCTTTTCTTTCCCTTATTATTTCCTTCAATAGGCCTAAAATGAAATCTATATTCAGGCTTCGTTCATGGGCTTCGTCCACCATAATGACGCTATAACGGGAAAGCAACGGGTCTTGTTTGACTTCCTGCAGCAGAATACCGTCGGTCATTATCTTTATTCTTGTATTTTTGTCTGTAGTATCGTGGAAGCGCATTGTGTATCCACAATATGTGCCTTCGTCCTTGATCTGGTTCTTTATAAACTCAGAAACGCTCATGGCTGCAATGCGCCTTGGTTGGGTAATACCTATGACACCTGACTCTGCATACCCTGCATCTTTGAGTATCAAAGGAATTTGTGTAGTCTTTCCACTACCTGTAGGGCTCTCAACCACAATGACTTGGTTGTCGGTGAGAGCCTGTAGGATTTGATTTCTATGTCTGTAGACAGGGAGGTCTTTATATTGTGTCAAATTATAATACCTTCCGCTGCGTCTGCGACTGTTGCATATTCCTTGGTTTCCCTTGTTTTATGACACTTAAGTGCCACGGTATCTTCCTTGAAAGATAGGGAGTAGGGTATGGAGTTCTTATCGGCATAATCGAAGATCCTCTTGCTCTTATGCTCAGGAGATAGGTATACATCAGTCCTTATGCCCCTTTCCCGCAGCTCTCTTGCAGCCTTTTCCGCCTTCTCCAGTTCATTTTCCCTGTAGATCACCATGACGTCTGCACTGGAGTTGTTGGATAAGAGAGGGCTCTTAAGCTCTTCCAGACCTGCAACAAGTCTGTCGAGTCCTATGGAAGAACCGACTCCCGGCAGGTTTTCCTTTGTATAAAGGGATGCAAGGTTGTTGTATCTTCCTCCGGAACATACTGATCCAAGCTGAGGAAGGTCCAGAAGGAATGTTTCATATACAATGCCTGTGTAGTAATCCAAGCCTCTTGTAATGGAAGGATTGAGGATAAATGCACCCTCTATGCCTGTAGCTTTCAACAGAGAGTATATTTCCCTTAGTCTCATGGAACCAGGACAAGGTCCCCCACAGAGGGATTCAAGCTTTTCCAGTCTCTCCAAAAAGCCATCCTTTTCATCTGGGGTGATGTATAAAAGGATTTCATCTGCCTTGGCTTCGTCCTTTACTATATCCACCAGGATTTTCTTGACTTCATCCCTGCCGATCTTCATAAGCTTATCTACAGCTCTGAGTATTTCCGTGGAGTCCTGTAATACACCGAGCTTTTCGAGGAAAGTGTTGAACATACCTCTATGGGAGATATGGAAAGCATATCTGTCTATTCCAAGAAGATGGAATGAGTGGTGCATCATTGAGAGTATTTCATAGTCTGCCTGGGTATTATCCACTCCGACGATATCGAAGTCACATTGGATGAACTCCCTGTATCTTCCCTTCTGAGGCTTTTCCCCTCTCCATACCTTATTTATATGGTAACGCTTGAAGGGAAGGGCAAGCTCTGAGGAGTGTGCCGCCATAAATCTGGCAAAAGGAACCGTGAGATCGAAACGCATGGCGACTTCCCTGCCGCCGTTGTCTTCAAAGTGGAAGACCTGCTTATCTGTTTCTCCGCCGCCTTTTCCAAGAAGAACGGAGGAATACTCCAAAACAGGAGTGTCAATGGGAACAAAACCATAGGCCTGGAAGCCTTTTTCCAAAGTCTCTGTAATCTTTCTTTTTGGCATTTCCTCTTTAGGCATGCTGTCTCTGAAGCCTTTGAGGATTATTGGATCTATCATAAGTTCTCCTCTTGGTATCTATGATAGATTATTTCCCCTTTTGTGTGAAAGAGAGGGAATTATCAAAAGAAGGCATTTATCCTACTCTTGTTTCACTTTCACATAATCATTAATATGTTTAAACGTGTTCGTTAGATACAAAACAGACAAAAACGGGAAATCCGTTCCCGTATGTAAAATATATACAGCAAAAGAGCATCCCATAAGAAATACCATGATAGACAGGGATGCCTTGTGGGCTATTAGGAAGATTCAGAATGCCGGAGGTGAGGCCTATATTGTGGGCGGGGCCATCCGTGACATTATGCTTGGCCATACTCCCAAGGATTTCGATATCGGCACATCCCTTTCCCCCAGACAGGTGCAGCGCCTCTTCTGGAACAGCAGGATAATCGGGAAAAGATTCCGTATCGTCCATCTGTTTTTTGGAGACAAAATCATTGAAGTCACCACTTTCCGCTCCGACGAAGAGAACTTCGGAGAAGGCAACAACAATGTATGGGGAACCATAGAACAGGATGCAAGAAGAAGGGATTTCTCGATCAACAGTCTCTATTACAACCCACAGAAGTGCGAGTTGTTGGACTTCGGCAGAAGCATGGAGGATTTTGAAAAGAAGATAATAAGATCCTTGATTCCTCTCAAGTACTCCTTTGAAGAGGATCCTGTGAGGATGATCCGTGCCGTCAAATATAAGGTGACTACAGGTTTCTCCCTTAAATGGGATGTAAAGCTGGCTCTATTGAGAAATGCTTCCCAGCTTCAGAATTGCCCTGCCTCAAGATTGACTGAGGAAGTGGTCAAGATACTTTCTTCAGGATACTCTGCAGATATTTTCCATACTATGTACCAGTATAGGCTGCTGCAATATCTGTTACCTGCATACGCTGTCCATTCAGAACTGCCGAGTATGGGGGAGAGCTTGAGGATCCTTGACGAGAAGGTGAAGAACGCCATGGAGAAGGGATTGGAGAAGCCGGGGAAGGCTGAAATGTTCTACTACATGATACGCTCTGCAATCATCATAGATACATCCCTTTCCCTTTCTTGGAACGAATATATGAAGGATGCCTTCAGACAGGCCAAGGTAATGCTAAGTCCCATTACCCCTGCAAATTTCGAGCTTGAGAGGGCGGTGTCTCTCCTATTGTCTGAAAAGGGGATAAAAGCTACAAAACCCAAGAAAAAGAAAACACAGAAAAAGGTTTCCCAGGATATTGAAAGGGCTGTAAACCCAAAGGTGAAGAGAAGAAAGCCCGGAAAAAAAAGCAATACCAAACCAAGTGAAGACAAAGAGACGAATATATAGGCCAAGGCGGAGTGATTCCGCCTTTTCTCATCCCCACTCCTCGATTTCTATGGATACTGACTTGACCATTATGGAACCGAACTTCTCGAGACAGTCCGATATATATTGCTGAAGGTCCGAGATGGTTGTGGAGATATAGTGGCGCATAGGAAGCTGGATGGTGACTGAGATGGAGTATGTGCTGTCTGTGTTTCTCACGCCCTTTACTTTCTTCACCTTCATGACGCTGTCATATTCGCTTATGGCGTGTTTGACCATTTGGGTGAGAGCAACTTCGGATACGGCATCATTTGCTGGCCTTGAAAACTCAGGTCTTACAATTGTCTTCTCACTTACTGCAGCCTTCCTTCCCTTCTTTTTTCCAAGCTTTACCCTGATGGAGTCGAAGACTATCTGGGGAGCTGAACGAGTGATTTCAATGGAAGGGACAGGTATTACATGCTTACCTTCCGTGAACCTGATATGCATGGCGGTCTCTATATCTTCGGGGCTTGCCACATCTTCTATATGGATTATTTTGGCAGGAGAGGGGAGATCCAGTCTATCTGCAATCTTCACCACCATTTTCTCGCTGGTCCCGATAATGAGAATCCTTTTGAACTTCTCTTTCAAAAGTGCAGATACTATATGGTCCCTGTGGTCCTGGTCGTCGAAGACAGCTGTCTTTACGGCAGCCATAAAGTTGGGATCCTGCTTTGCAGAGTGTCCTGCAAGGATTCTGTCTCCTTTGATCAATAATCCGTCGTCGATGATCAAGTTGATTTTATATTTCGCCGCCACTTGTTTCGAGTGATAGCTTTTTCCCGTACCGGAACGACCTACCAGTCCGTATACGGTGATTTTCTTCATTCGTGAAAATAGAAACTCGAAAATGCGGTTCATTCCCTTATTTTCTATCCTAATTAGTTAAAGAGGCAACAAGTTTTTCTCTTTGGCACAAAGATGAACCAAAGAGAAATACTTCCGATTATGCCCCGAAGCCCATTAATCTGATAAGAAGAAGATAGGCCAGACCATAATATGTAACTACAGCTACAAGGTCGTTTACTGTTGTGATAAGTGGTCCAGAAGCCACTGCAGGGTCAACGCCTATCTTCTTGAAGAAAATAGGAATGACTGTACCCATGGCCGTGGACATGGTCATGGATACCAGAAGCGCTATTGCGGTGCACCCGGATACGCTGAAGGCATAGATAAGGTTGCTGTTTTTGAAGAAATAAATATACGCCCCCAATACAATGAAGGAAGTGAGGCCGAGGATGGTACCGTTTCCAAGACCTATTCTCGTTTCCTTCCACATAAGCTTCAGTTTATCCAAAGTGGTGAGATTCTCATCTGTAAGGACTCTGATGGTTACAGCCAATGACTGGGTGCCTGAGTTACCTGTCATACCCAGAACCAATGACTGGAAGGCAATGAGAATGGATAGTTTCTGTGCAACAAAGTCGAACAGGCCTACTACAGATGAAACCAGCATTCCCAAAAAGAGAAGGATGGTAAGCCAAGGAAGACGCTTTTTCAAACTCTCTTTTACAGTTTCATTAAGATCCTCGACGTCTCCCAAGGAAGCGAACTTCGCATAGTCGTCCTTCATGGAGTCGTCGATGACCTCCACCATATCCTGGCTGGTGATGACACCCAAAAGCTTGTTGGATTGGTCAAGGACAGGAATGGAGTCCTCTGCATAATCCTTGATCTTATTCATGGTGTCATCAATAAGCTCATGGGCATAGACATATGGATATGAAGTGGAGACTATGGAGTCTATGGTATTTCCTTCCCTTGCCCTTATGAGGTCCTTGAGGTCTATGGCCCCATAGTAAAGCCCGTTGGAATCCACAACATAAATAGTCTGGATGTTATCATTCTCCGCCGCCTGCTCAATAAGCTCCCTCATGGCTTCTTTGATGCTTGTTCCAGTCTTTATTTCGATGAAGTTGGTGCTCATGATAGAACCGATTTCATCTTCATCGAAGGAAGCAAGAAGGGCGATGTCCTTTCTTGCATCATCATCCATGAACTCTATGAGCGTGGTCCTCTCTCCCTTTGGAAGGGACTTCAGGTACTCTGTGGCTTTATCTGTCTCCAAGTCGCTTAATACTGCGATCTTCTTCTTTACACTGATTTCATTCAAGTATGTAGAGATATTCTCTGTGTACTCGAAAATGTTCGCTAGCGTCTCGGAATCCAAGATACGATAAAGCTTGCCCCTGTCTTCAGGGGACAGCCTGTCCATAGCTTCAGCTATGTCGTTCTCATGATAACCCATAACCTTTTCTTTCAAGGCCATAGGTGAAATATTGCTCTTGATTATATCTACCAGTTCTCCTGCATAATCAGGATGCTGGCCACTCTGAATTTCCGGATCCATAGTCCGTCACCTCCTGTAATATGGGAGGCGGATCGATCAGCTTAGCCTTGCCGTCCGATACGACGGTAACCCAGGGGCACTTCGCTGTCCGAACCACCTATATTGACTATACTTCCAGTACCGTCGTCCATTTCGATCTCCTTATATTTTTTGGCCCAAGCCAAAGAAATATTAACCTCTAACAACTATAGTTTTCCATAGTTTTTTTCATTTTTTTAAAAATGTAACATGGATTTAAGAATCAGGAAAACCAAAGTGTAGTATGAGACGGCGCCGATCAAGTCATTCAAAGTCGTGATCAACGGCCCGGAAGCTACAGCAGGGTCCACTCCGATTTTATCCATGACAATAGGTATCACTGCACCTATTGTATTTGAGATCACCATGGCCACCAAAAGGGCCAGGGCAATACAAAAAGCAAGGGAAAGGGAGTATAAGGCTCCGGTTTTACTGGCGAACATTATATATGGAAAGAGCACCAGGAAGGCTCCGAAACCAAGAATCAGGCCAGAGAAAAGACCTGTGGTCATTTCTTTTTTTAGGATCGTAAACTTTTCCTTTCCCGACAATTCCCTGCCTGAGAGCGCTCTAACAGCCACAGCCAAGGTCTGGGTTCCCGAGTTTCCTGTCATATCGAGGATAAGGGACTGGAAGGAGAATACCATGACCAGACCAAAGGCCAGGGAAGAAAGGACGCCGATCATAGATGAAACGAGGATACCCAAACCCAAGAGAATGAAGAGCCAAGGAAGTCTTGCCTTCATGGATGAGATGACTCCAAGGTTGTCGTCCACACCCACTGACGCAAGTTTTCTGTAGTCTTCCTCCATCTCCCTTTCCACAGTATCCATAAGGCTTTTTCTTGTCACTGCACCTATGACCCTGCCTTCCTCGTCGATTACAGGGAAGGATGAAAGGTTATAGTCCTTGATCCATTCAAGGGTATTTGAAAGCTTTGCCTGTGCAGATACATAGGGGAAGGAGGTGGTGGATACAGAGGAGAGTATCTCATCCCCAGGGGTGCGGAGAATATCAAGAAGATCCACTTCTCCATATAACCCTTCACCTTTTTCCGTAAGAAAGACAGTTCTGATATTGTCTTTTCCTTCGGCTTCCTTTTGTATTCGTTTGAAGGCATCCTCTACAGTCGTGTTTTTGTCCAGAAGAATAAAGTCGTCCGACATAATGGAGCCCACTTCATCCGAAGAGTATCTCAGACGCTTCTGGAACTCTCTCCCTGAGAGCTCAAGGATTATTATCCTCTTGTCTTTGTCCAAAAGGGAGAGTAGGGCAGTAGCCTTCTCTTCGTCCATAATCGATATGACGGAGCTCTCCTTTTTCGTGCTCATTTCCTGGAACCACTCCAAGGGCGTACCTGAAGCTTCCAGTATTTCCGCACACTTTTTGTCGCTTAATACACTCCATGCCTTCTCTCTATCTTCTCTATCCAGACTGGATATCTTGATAAATAGATCTTCCTTCGAAAGCTTATTCAGCTCATTCTTGAAGGCCAATGGAGAAATGATTGTCTTCTTTACAGCCTCCAGCTGTTCTTTGTCGTTTTTTCTCATCTGTTCCTCCTACCCGTCGGAACAGACAGAGTGTCAGAGTATGTTCCGGACGGATATTACATGTTCTTTACTACTACCAGGGTCTCCGTCCATGACGATTCTCCTTATAATCATTTTTCTTAGGATAACACATTTATATGTATAAAGAAAGAAACATAGTGTTGAGATTTTTTAATAAAATAAAGATTTAGCGAATTGGGTATATGAGCTAATTTGTTTACATAAAATAAATTGCTTACGAATGTAAAATCTATATTCCAATTTGCCTTGAATTGGATTTTACCATACAATAAAGGGTAGTTGACTAAAAAAGGAGTCAGTTGTGTTAAATAAAGCCACTTTTAAAAGAGGCGGTGTCCATCCCGATGATATGAAGCGTCTTTCCAAAGACAAAGCTGTGGAAGTGCTTCCTATTCCAGGAGAGTTATACGTCTCTATGTCTCAGCATCTAGGTGCCCCCGCCACTCCGTTGAAGGCAAAAGGGGACAGGGTTGAAAAGGGAGAAGTCATAGGCAAGGCTTCCTCCTTTATTTCTGCAGACGTCCATTCCCCTGTAAGAGGAAGTGTCGTAGATGTAAGAAAGGTCAGGTTGGCCACAGGAGCCAATGCAGATGCATTGGTAATAAAGTGTGACGAAGAGCAGCCCGATTTGTTTTCAATCCCTTATGATTGGAAGAGCCAGACCAAGGAAGAGATTCTTGCTCTTGTGAAGGAAATGGGAATAGTCGGAATGGGTGGTGCAACCTTCCCCACCAGCGTAAAGTTCGCCGTCCCTACAGGCAAAAAGGTCGAATACCTTGTAATAAATGGTGTGGAATGCGAACCATACATCACCTGCGACTACCGTCTGATGCTTGAGAATACCGACGAACTGTTGGAAGGAGCCATGATAGCAGCCAAGGCCGTGGATCCTGAAAAGATCGTCATAGGCGTGGAAATGAACAAAATGGATGCCATCGAAAAGCTGGATAAGAGAGCCAAGGAACTTGGTTATCCTATTGAAATACAGCCATTGAAGATGAAGTACCCTCAGGGAGATGAAAAACAGCTTCTCAAGGCTGTCACAGGCAGGGAGATCCCTTCTGGAAAGCTTCCTTTGGATATAGGCTGCATTGTCTGCAATACATCTACGACTTTTGCAATCTATGAAGCTGTGAAGTACCATAAGCCTCTATTTGAGAGAAGAATCACAGTAAGCGGAGAGTGCATCAATGAACCTAAGAATATCCTGGCTCCCATCGGTACTCCATTCTCAGCTTTAATTGAGTATTGCGGTGGAATGAAAGACGATGTCTTCGAGCTTGTAAGCGGCGGTCCTATGATGGGCTTCGATGTTCCTGATGAAAGTGTGCCCATGGTAAAGGGAAGCGGTGGCCTTTTGGCTCTTCCTGACAAGAAGAAAGGCCCTACATTTCCATGCGTTTCCTGTGGCAAATGTGTACAGCACTGTCCAATGGGACTTATGCCAAACAGAATGTTCAGAAACATTAAGAATGGAAACTATGCCGAGGCCATGGCCTTGGGTCTAATGGACTGTAAAGAGTGCGGCTGTTGTTCTTTCTCTTGTCCATCCCATATTGACCTTGTACAGGGTTTTAAACTTGGAAAGAAGATGGGGAGGAAAAAATAATGTTGAATGTTAGAATCAGTCCACACGACCATGACTCTATCTCCACCGATAAGGCCATGCTCTATGTAGTCTTTGCACTTCTTCCTGCTGCAATTTGGGGCTGTGTAATGTTCGGTTTCAGAGCTGCAGTAGTGCTTGTGGTCTCCATCGCTTCGTCTCTTTTGACAGAGTGGCTTTTGGGCAAAATAAACAAAGAGAATACTCTCCGCGATTATTCTGCCTTGGTTACAGGCTTATTGATAGGTATGAATATGCCTCCATCAATTCCTTTCCTGATTCCTGTTTTGGCGTCAGTCTTTGCAATTTTCATTGTAAAGTGGACCTTCGGAGGCTTGGGATGCAACTGGGCCAACCCGGCTTTGGCAGGAAGAATCTTTGTATTCTTCTCCTTCTCATCCCTGATGTCCAAGTTCTCTCTTCCTTGGCCTCTCAAGAGTGGAGCGGAGCTTGTATCGTCAGCTACTCCTTTAAGTGCAGTCAAGATGGAAATCACCTCAGGTCTTGGATCTGAAGCCATTCTTTCTTCTGCCAACGTTCCGGTGTCCGGAATAGCTTCATCCCTTTCCGCTTCCCTCGGGATCAATCCATATTTTGTGGATGAGTTCCTTGGTTTTGCAGGTGGATGTATCGGCGAAGTAAGTGCTCTCCTGTTGATTCTTGGAGGTCTCTTCCTTATTTACAAGAAGGTGATCACATGGAGAATTCCTGTCTGTTATTTGGCTTCTTATGCACTTCTCCAGTGGATATTTGGAGGTGTCAGGGGAGGAAACGGACTCTTTGGTGGCGAAGTCCTTCTTCCTCTTGTATCCGGAGGCCTTATGCTTGGAGCCTTCTTCATGGCTACAGACTGGGTCACTACACCTACAACTGCAAAGGGAGAGATAATCTTCGCTTTGGGCTGTGGTTTCTTCACTTTCATCATCAGATGCTTCGGTTCCTTGGCTGAAGGTGTATCTCTGGCAATTCTTTTGATGAATATGGTTTCCCCTACAATAGACAGGTTCTGCAAAGCCAAGAAGTTCGGCTACGTAAAACCTCCAAAGAAAGAAAAGGAGGCTAAGGCATGAAAAATACTATAATGACAAGTATTGTTCTTTTTTTGATCTGTGCTGTATGTGCCGTACTTTGTGCTTCTGTCAATTACATAACTGCCCCTCGTATTGAAGAGAATATCAGAATAGCCAACGCAGAGGCTTTGAAGAGTGTAGCCGGAGACCTTGAGATTGGAGAGACTGTGGAAGTAACAGGCTTTGAAGGGGTCAAGGAATCCACTGAGCTTTATAAAGATGGAAAAAAAGCTGGAACAGCTCTTCTTCTTTCTGGTTCCGGATATGGTGGTTCCTTCTCCATAATCGCAGCCTACGACAACAATGGAGCCCTTATGGGAGCCAAGATGACAGTGGACAGCGAGACTGCTGGTCTTGGAAAGAAGGCTGAAGAGTCATGGTACATGGATTTATTCAAAGGAATGGGAAACGGCATCTCGTTCCCATCTGCTCCAAAGGATCTGCCAGGGGAGCAGGCTGCACTGGTCAGCGGTGCTACTGTCACTTTCAAGGGCGTAACCAAGGCCCTCGGTAATGGAAGTGTCTATATCAAGGAGGGCGCAAAATGAAGAAAAGCCACTTGAAAGAACTGGTGAAAGGTATCTGGAAAGAGAATCCTATATTTGTAATCATGCTTGGAATGTGTCCGACCTTGGCCGTCTCGACACAGGTTTCCAATGCACTTGGAATGGGTCTTGGAGTAGTATTCGTCCTGACACTTTCCAACGTCTTCATTTCTCTCTTGAAGAAAGTCATCCCTGATTCCATCAGAATCCCTTCATATATCGTCATCATCGCTTCTTTTGTAACTATACTTGAAATGTTGATGCATGCTTATATGCCTGACTTGTATGATGCACTGGGAATCTATCTGTCCTTGATAGTAGTAAACTGTGTAATTCTTGGAAGAGCTGAAGCCTTTGCAAACAAAAACAGTGTTTTTGACTCTGCTTTGGATGGTATCGGTATGGGACTTGGCTTTACTCTTGGCCTCACCATCATCGCTGTGATCAGAGAAGTCTTGGGAAGCGGAACCATTACACTCTTCGCCATTGGTGGATGGAATGGTGTCATCAAGGTTCCGGGACTGGCTTCAAACCCCATCAGAGTCGTGGGAATGAGTGCAGGGGCCCTTTTGGTAATGGGACTGTTGAAGGCTTTCTTTACATGGAAAGAAAGTAGGAAAGGAGAAGAGAAATGAGCTATATCGGAATACTAATAACATACATATTTGTAAACAACTTTATTCTGGTGAAGTTCATGGGTATCTGTCCTTTCATCGGAGTAAGTAAAAACAGTTCTTCAGCCATAGGAATGGGTGTAGCTGTAACCTTCGTCACCAGCGTCACCAGCGTTGTCTGTTGGATGGTCTACCATGGTCTTTTGGCTCCCTTCGGTTTGGAGTATTTGAGGACCATATCCTTCATCCTCGTCATTGCAGCAATGGTACAGCTTGTGGAGATGGTCATAAGAAAGTTCTCTCCATCCCTCTATAAGGCTCTTGGAATCTATCTTCCTCTCATTACCACAAACTGTGCTGTATTGGGTATCGCCATCATCAACATCGATTCAGGATATAATCTTCTGGAGTCCTTCTTTGCCGGAGCTGCAGCAGGACTTGGCTTCACCATGGCCATTATCCTCATGTCCAATATAAGAGAGAAACTGGAACTTACTCCTGTAAGAAAAAGCTTCAAAGGCGTTCCCATCACATTCATCAGTGCAGGAATCATGGCTTTGGCATTTATGGCGTTCGACTCCAGTTTGTTGACAAACTTGGGCCTTGTATAAGGAGGAATGGGATACATGAATATTTTGTTTGCATTTTTGGTTGTATCTGTATTGGGCCTTCTTTTAGGCGCAGGTCTTGCTGTTGCAGATAAGCTTTTGAAAGTGAAGAAAGATGAAAAGCTTGAGAAACTGGAGGCTTTGATGCCCGGTGCCAACTGCGGAGGCTGTGGTTTTGCAGGCTGCTCTGCATATGCAGCGGCTGTAGCCGAAGGAACTGCAAAGCCTGGTCTCTGTTCTCCTGGAGGCAAGGCCTTGGCTGAGAAAATGGGTGAGATCATGGGCGTCGCCGTGGAAGACTCCGAGAGAAAAGTGGCTTTCGTTTTCTGCCAGGGCGGTAAGGATGTGACGAAAGAAGATTACATTTATCAAGGAATCAAGGACTGTAACGCAGCTTCCCTTTTGTTCCAGGGCCCGAATGCTTGTAAAGAAGGATGCCTCCACATGGGTTCCTGTATGGCTGTCTGCCCTGTAAAGGCTATAAGCTATGATGAAAATGGGGACGTTAAGGTGGATAAGGAAAAGTGTGTAGGCTGTGGAGCTTGTACAAAGGTCTGCCCGAACGGAGTAATAAAGCTTGTTCCTTATAGCGCCGAGTATCTTGTTGCATGCAATAACCATGAAGCAGGAGGAAAGGCAAAGAAAAACTGCCTGAAGGCATGTATCGGTTGTAAGATGTGTGTACTTAAAGTCGAGAATTCCCCATTTACAGTAGACAAATTCCTTTCTGTGAATGATTATTCCAAAGATCAGAGTGCTTGTCCTCTTGCAGCGGAGAAGTGCCCTCAGAAATGTATCGTCAGGAGATAAAACTTGAAGCTGGCCTTGGGATTATATACTCAACTACATATGCCGCCTGCGTCTTTGTTCGATAAGACGTTGGCTCTTGTCTATGAGCCTGTGCTGTCATATATGTATAATAATCCCGGCCATCGTCTTTCCCTTTATCAATCATCATATATGATGAAACACATACAAAGGGAGAGGCCGGAATATAGATCTCTTGTTTCTACACTATGTAAGAGAGGGGAGATTGACCCCCTTACAGGTTCCTGGTCCCAATCCATCCTCTCTCTTATTCCCCCTAAAGACAGGGTTTCACAAATCGAGAGGCTGACTTCCTCCGTCCGTCATGAGTATGGTGTTCTGCCCACGACCGCCTTCTTCTATGGCCAGGTATGGCAGCCATTATATATTTCCCTATTGAAGAATGCAGGCATCGATAATGTGGTGATCTCTTCTTATAAAGCAGGAAGCTCCACTTCCTTCTCCCATCCCTTTTCCATGAGCGAGTTGGGAAGAAAAGAAAAGATTTATCCCATTGACGATACTGTATCCATGTTGGTGGAAGCCTTCAGCAAGGGGGAGATCAAATACAAGGAATTGAAGAATACTATTCTTTCCTATCTGAAAGATAGTCAGGATGACAAGATAGTATTTCTCAATATGGACCAATTGGTATTGGGAAGAGAGAGGGAAGGTGAAGGTGAAAAACCAGGTAATCTGGTGATCGACATTCTTTCATCCTTTCCCACCACTCTTGTAAACGACATACCTGCCCATAGGCCGGGATACCTTTCCCAGGGATGGTATGGAAGAGACGGCGTTACATACTCTTTCTCCACTTTCAATGAACTTTTGGTACATAACGACAGCTACAGATATCTTTACAACAGATATATCACCTTGGCTGAAGGAACCCAAGCCAGAACCAATAGGTTTCTCAAGAAAGATGTATCCACAGCTCTGTTCAATGTAGCTACAGGCCCCTTGTTTATTCATGATGTACAGCTCTCTCCTATGAGATATAGGACCAGGAAGAGTTTCTGGGAGAGCATAATCAGCGCTGAAAGCTTTTTCCTGGAGTATACGGAATCCACAGCATACAGGGAATGGGATTGGGAAGATATACAGAGACCTGACGTAGTCATGTCCAACAAATCCTATTTGTCCGTCATATCCCCCAAAGGTGCATCTTCCCCTGAATTTGATTTCATCCCCCAGTGTATAAACATATTCGACTCCAGAACTCCCTTGGACAGAAATATTCCTGATGCACCATTACAGAAATCTTTTTCAGATATCATAGAAATCGATGGTGAAGAGTGGAACACCCAGGATGAGATGTTCACATATGAATCCTTGGATAAGAAAAGAAGTGAAATAGAGTTTATGATGGAGAAGAACAACCTTCCTTTCCTTCTTTCCAAGCGATATAAAATGAGGGCCTCTACTTTTATCCTCGACGTACTCTTGACCAATAATAGTGATAAAAGATTGGAGGGAAACTACTCCCTTGTAGTTTACCTATCTATGGATGACGCTTCCCTTTCTGGACCGGAACAGAGAATGGATATGGTCACCAAAGGGGTTGTAAGGGCCAAGACAGTAAAGTATTCATCAAAATCTGAAGAAGATATCCAGATGATCTTCTCCAGCACTTCCACCTTTACCCTTACAGAAGAAAACCTGAAGGTAAGGGAAGTGACGGCTCTTGGAGAAGAGGTGTTCTCTTTAGGGAGAAAAATAGTTTTCACTTTCCCTCTTGAAGCAGAGGTGGATGAATCGGTAACCTATAGGTTGGTTATGAGAGTACAGGGACAGAAAAAGAGCGACCCTGAATAATACTAAATAGGAGAAAAATATGTTTATTGAAAACAAAGCACAGTTTGAAGACATAAAAGAAGAAGCCTACAATGTATGGAGGCGTCTTTGAACAGGCGGGGA
>JALFRH010000170.1 GCA_022785155.1 Spirochaetales bacterium | reverse complement strand
AACGGAGATATCTTCCCATACATGAGGGAGTATGTCGAACACCTTACTGAGAGAAACTTCCAGAAGAGGAAGGTCGCCATCATCGAAAACGGTTCCTGGGGACCGATGGCCGCAAAGGTCATTACTTCAATGATGGAGAAGAGCAAGGAAATAGAGTGGCTTGGAACAGCTACTATCCTAAGTGCATTGAACGAGTCTTCTTCCTCCCAGATCGAAGAGATTGCAGATGCTCTTTCAAAGTAAAAGTCCTTCCGAATAATATGAGCCGTCCTTCCGGGCGGCTCCATTGATTTTAGCCTTCAAGCTTTTCCTTTATCATCTCAAAGACCGTCTTCCATGAGCAGAGCTCATTTTCATTGAAGTAGATTGCGATTTCCCTTTCAGCTGAGGCAGGGCTGTCTGAGCCATGGATGACGTTGTAGCTCATCTGGGGAGTAAAGTCTCCACGGATTGTACCCACTTCCGCCTGGGAAGGGTTTGTCTTACCCATAAGCTGTCTCATGCCGCTGATACAATCTTCACCTTCCACGACCATAGCTACGATAGGACCACTTGTAATGAACTTTACAAGTCCTGGATAGAAGGGTTTACCCTCATGCTCGGCATAGTGTGCTGCAGCCTGCTGTGGTGTGACGGAGAGCATCTTCAGCCCGATGATCTTATAACCCTTGTCTTCGATTCTACCGATGACTCTTCCAATAAGTCCCCTCTGGACGCCATCCGGTTTGATGGCAATAAAAGTTCTTTCTTTCATTTTTATATCTCCGGGGAAATGGTAACACATTTGTTTCCAGATAGAAAGTCTAGGGCTATAATGGCAAACTGTTGCAAACTGTTGCATCTTTTTGTTTGACATCGAATTTTTTGCTGATATCCTATAAATGACGATATACCGTCTTAAGGAGAAAATTAAATGGCAGATTTGATGAGACCAATCCCTTTTAGTGAGCTTCTCGCAAGAATCAGCGGAGAATTCAGAAACCACGATTCAATCTTTTCTATACATAAAGACCAGTTCTACAAGGATAACGGAAAAAAGAAGGTCAAGGTTTTTTCCGAGACTGCATCTACACCTATGGGACCTGCAGCAGGCCCTCATACACAGTTAAGCCAGAACATAGTGGCAT
The DNA here is from genome assembly GCA_022785155.1 of Spirochaetales bacterium. Classification (GTDB taxonomy): domain Bacteria; phylum Spirochaetota; class Spirochaetia; order Sphaerochaetales; family Sphaerochaetaceae; genus Ornithospirochaeta. The sequence goes on along the minus strand of JALFRH010000170.1, from coordinate 11,118 downwards.
CATATCTTGTGGGAGCCAGGTTCATCGAACTTAAGACAGTTCAGATCATGGATCATCTTGAGATAGCAAAGCCTTGTATCGATGCAAGAGATGAAGGATATAACGTCGAATGGTCCACAGAGTATACTTTGGAAAAGGCTTATGATGAGTATCTCAAGGCTTGGATCGCCCTTCACATCATTGAAAGCGCTGCAGAGAATAAGGTGATTGAAAAACCTTCTTTCATCTTCAATATGTCCTGTGGATATAACCTGGAAGGAATCAAGCAGGAAAAGATGCAGATATTCATCGACAGTATGATCGACAGCGGAAAAAAGCCTCTCTTTGATGAATACATCAACGAAGCCAAGGCTATGGTTTCCGACGGCCTTTTCGACGGCTCCGATTGGGAAGGAAGGGAAGAAAAGGTCTTGAAGACCATTGATAATATATCAAAGAACATCTGCCACTCAGTTACAGTCTCCACAATGCACGGCTGTCCTCCAAAAGAGATCGAGGCCATCTGTTCATATCTTTTGACAGAGAAGAAGCTGGATACCTTCGTCAAGCTCAATCCTACACTTTTGGGATACGATACAGTAAGAAAGGTACTGGACGATCTTGGATATGGATATGTGGTGTTGAAGAGGGAATCCTTTGAACACGACCTTCAGCTGGCGGATGCAAAGGCTATGCTCCATCGCCTTGTAGACCTGGCGAAGAAGGAAGGAAGAAAGTTCGGAGTAAAACTTACCAATACTCTTGGAAACGTAAACCCTCAGGATGTACTTCCAGGTGACGAAAGATATGGATCTGGAAGAATCCTTCTTCCTCTTTCATCCCGTGTAGCTTTGATTCTTTCTGAAGAGTTTGACGGCACTCTCCCTATTTCCTACTCCGGTGGAGTCAGCGCCCTTTCAGTCAAGGATCTCTTTGAAATCGGCATCCATCCGATTACTCTTGCTACAGATATGCTCCATCCAGGCGGATATACGAAGATGAAGCAGCTTTGCGAAATCTGCAACGAATCTTCCCTCGCTTGGGAAAAGGAGACCATCGATATCTCCAAGCTTAGAAAGTTCGTGGAGAAGGTATCCGATCCAAAGGGTATCGCAGGTAAGGAGTTCCGTGGAACAAAGAGTGCAAAGGTCGGAACACCTCTTTCCCTCTTCGATTGTTATGTGGCTCCTTGTGTGGAGGCTTGTCCTATCCATCAGCCTATTCCTGAGTATGTGGCTCTTGCAGGAGAAGGAAGAATGGCCGAGGCTTTGAGTCTTATATACACATCCAACGCTCTTCCAAACATCACAGGTTGGATCTGTGACCATCAGTGCCAGAACCACTGTACAAGAATGGATTATGAAGGACCTGTGGAGATCAGGGAAGTCAAGAGAGTATGTGCGGAAAAAGGCTTTGCCGAATATAAAGATGTAATGTGGGAGAACCCAGGTGAGCCGACGGACGTAAAGGCTGCTGTAATAGGAGCAGGTCCTGCTGGCTTGGCCGCTGCATATTTCCTTGCCCAGGCTGGATTCGATACCAGTGTCTTTGAGAAAGAGGAAAGGGCCGGCGGTGTTGTGGCCAATATTATCCCTGAGTTCAGAATTCCATTGGAAGCCGTGGACAGGGATGTAGAGTTCATCAAAGACAACGGAGTTAAGTTCAACTTCAGGACAGAGAAGACTATAAAGGAACTCAGGGACGAAGGTTTCGAATATATCTTCGTTTCTGTAGGAGCTACAGCATCCAACGACCCAAGAGTAGACGGAAACGGTGAAAGGGAGAGTGCAATATCCTTCCTGTTGAGAAGTAAGAGAGGCCAAGACATCGACCTTGGAAAGCACGTTGTCGTAATCGGCGGTGGAAACACGGCGATGGATGCAGCAAGAATGGCCATAAGAACCAAAGGCGTAGAGGATGTAACTGTAGTATACAGAAGAAGCGAAGAGGAAATGCCTGCCGATAGGGAAGAGTATGAACTTGCTCTCTCCGATGGTGTAAAGTTTGTATTCCTGGCTTCTCCTTCAACTGTGGTTGACGGCTTGATGACAGTAAAGAAGATGGTTCTTGGAGAAAAGGATGCTTCAGGAAGAAGAAAGCCTGTGGATAGCGGGGAGACCTTTACTTTGGACTGCACATATCTCATAAGCGCCATCGGTGAAAAGGCTGATGAAAACGTCCTTAAGGCCATTGGTCTTACAGAAGACGACAAGGTCTATGTCATCGGTGACACTAAGACAGGCCCAAGCACAGTCGTCAGATGTATCGCTTCCGCCCAGAGCGCTGTAGACGATGCAATAGACAAGGTCTATGAAGATATTCTGGCTTCTGAAGATGACTCTGAAGAGTGTACTTGCGAAGGTGAATGCACCTGCGGTAAGGGAGAAGAAATCGAAGAAGAGGAAGGCGAAGAGGACATTGAGGAAATCAGGGATGAAGAAGATGATTTCTTCGCTTCCATCCGTGAAAAGAAGGCCAGGATCACCCTCTCTGAGCCAAAGGGCGACAAGAAGTTCCTGGAAAGGGAAGCCAAGAGATGTCTCGAATGCTCATATTTCTGCAACAAGTGTACGGAAGTATGTCCAAACAGAGCCAATGTAATGCTGGACATGAGGGAGACAGGACTCTTTGACGATCCATTCCAGATTCTCCATATCGATGCATACTGCAATGAGTGTGGAAACTGTGCAGCCTTCTGTCCTCATGATGGCGGGCCATATTTGAAGAAGTTCACACTCTTCTCTCGCCCAGATGACTTCGAGAACAGCACGAACAGCGGTTTCTATGCAGAAAACGACCAGATCACCATTCGCTTGGATGGAAAGATCATCAACGGCGAAATCAACAGAGACGGCAGATTGGAAGCAGATGTTCCTGAAGAAATCAAGGCAATGATTGAAACTGTATTCATCTCTTACTCATATCTTTTGGGACCAGTGGAGGAATAATAAATGGTTGACTTATTGATAAAGAATATCCGTATTATGCAGACCCAGCCTCCTTTCACAGTTGAAGAAGGCATGGATGTGGCCATTGAAGGTTCTTTGATCTCCAAAGTAGGCAAAAACCTTGCTTTGGAGGCGAAGGAGACCATCGATGGAAGTGGCAAGACTTTGATTCCTGGTAACGTCTGCGCCCATCACCACTACTATTCAGGACTCTCAAGAGGAATGCTTATTTCTGCCGGGCCCCAGACGGATTTCATCCAGGTATTGAAGGAATGGTGGTGGAGACTGGATAGAGGCCTTAGGGAGGAGAGTACTTACTACTCATCCCTCATCTGTTCTCTTGATGCCATCGCCTCCGGAACCACCAGCTGTGTAGACCACCATGCTTCCCCTTGTTACATAGAAGGATCCCTTTCTACCATTGCCAAGGGTATGGAGGAGATAGGAGTCAGAGGTTCCACTTGTTTCGAAGTTACAGATAGAAACAGAGGTATGGAGGAAGTTGAGGAAGGAGTCGCTGAAAACATTAGGTTCGCCAAGGAAGTGGACGAGAAACTCAAGAGAGGCGAAGAGGTTCTCTGTGAATCTACAATCGGAGGCCATGCTCCATTTACAATTCCTGATGAAGGCTTGAAGCTTATGGGTGATGCAATGGAGAAGACTGGAAGAGGCATGCATATCCATGTAGCTGAAGCCAGCTATGACAGCGTCTGGTCCCACCATTTCTACAACAAGGACCTGGCTGACAGGCTTGATTCCTTCGGCCTTCTTACCCCCAAGTCCTTGATAGTCCATGGAGTCCATCTTTCAGAGAAGGAAATCCAGCTTATAAATGAGAGGAATTGTTTCTTCGCTGTAAATCCACGCTCGAATATGAACAATAACATCGGATGCAACACAAAGCTTCCTATGATAAAGAATCTTTGTCTTGGTACCGATGGCTGCGGTGGAAATATGTTTGAAGAGATAAAAATCGGATTCTTCAAGCATAAGGATGTTACAGGACCATGGTGGCCGTCAAACTTCCTTGAAGTCTTGAACAGAGGAAACAGACTTGTAGAATCTCAGTTCGGCGGAAGAATCAAGCTTGGAAAGATTGAAGAAGGATATACGGCCGATATCGTTCTCTTGGATTACAACAATCCTACACCTCTTGTCACTGAGAATGCTCCGGGACACTTTGTCTGGGGAATGGGAAGTGGCTGTGTAAATACAACCATTGTCAACGGAAAGGTTCTCTTCAGAGACCACAAGTTCGTAAGAAGCGATGCTTCGGATATCTATAAGAGAGCTGCTGAAGTGGCAGGAGAGCTTTGGAAAGAAGTGGACAAGATAAAAGCCTGACATGTGGATTGAGATTTGATTACACCGGCTTTATAATCAACTGAAGGGGGAGAAATCCCCCTCTACTTGAAAGGTTTTGTTTTACCATTAAGTAAATCGTCAAATAATGGAGAAAGGAGACAAGATGTCTTATACCAAAATCAGCGATAAGATTGAAAGAGTGGACGCCAGGACAAAAGCAAGAGGCGAGGCCATGTACGTATGCGACATGGTATTGCCTGGCATGCTTTACGCTTATATGATTCGTTCCACCTGTCCAAGAGGAAAAATCCTTAGTATCGATGTTCCGAATCTTCCCAAGGGATACAAATTCATTACTGCGGATGATATTCCGGAGAAAGGAAAGAATGAACTTTGGATGATATCCAAGGACTGGAGGGCTTTTGCCAAAGACTATGTCCTCTATGTAGGAGAAACCATTGGTCTTTTGGTTGGTCCTGACAGAACTGTCCTTAAGTATTTGAAGGATAAGATCCACATTGAATATGAGGCTGAGGAACCTGCTGTCACCATCGACGACGGTATATCATCCAAGGGTGGTCCGATGTTCCCTGAGAAGGGCAATAACGTCTTCTGTTCCCTTTACTGTGAAAAGGGAAGGCCAATGGAAGAAGTATTTGCCGAGGCGGACGAAATCTTCGAGGAAACCCTGGAGACAGGTTACCAGGAGCATGTGCACCTTGAAACCAATGGCGCCATAGCCACAATGGAGGATGGAAAGTTTGTATTCTATGCTTCCGCCCAGTGTCCTTTCTATATAAGAAAGAGTATTGCGGGACTACTTGGCGTCAGCCTTGACGACATCATCATCAGGCAGTGCACCACAGGAGGAGCCTTTGGAGGAAAGGAACACTTTCCTGATGTCATCTGCGGTCCTCTTCTGGTTGCTGAAAACATTATCAGAAAACCTATCAAGCTTATATTCGACAGGGAAGAGGATACTCAGTTCTCTGTAAAGCGCCATCCATCAAAGTGTGTATATAAGACAGCTCTCAAGGATGGAAAGATCATAGGTATGGAAGCCAAGGTATACTACAACGTAGGCGCATATCTTTCTTCTTCCTTTGTTGTCCTCCAAAGAGGTATATTCCATGCCAACGGTGTGTACAATATTCCTTCCACATACCTTGTGGGAGAGGGGATTGGAACCAATACCTTCCCTACCTGTGCCTTCCGTGGCTTCGGTGCTCCTCAGACAATCTTTGCCGTTGAGACACATATGGACCATATCGCCCACCATCTTGGTGTCGATCCTTTGGCTTTCAAAGAGCAATACCTTATCAAGCAGGGTGAGGAGACTGTAACGAACGGTCATATCATCGAAGAAGTTAAGCTTCCAGAGATGATAGATGTCATCACCAAGGAATCGGATTATTGGAGAAAATCCAAGGAATATACTCCAGGATCCGGAAAGGGAATCGGTATATCCCTATATCTCCATGGAGGAGCCTTTACTGGTAATGGTGAGCAGGCCATCATCAAGGCCCATGCCAGACTTGTAAGAAAGGGTGATAAGGTCAGAATCGAAGTCGGTTCCACTGAAATGGGCCAGGGATTCCAGACCTCTCTCCGTAAGATAGCTGCAAATACTCTTCAGCTTCCTATTGAAAACATCGAATACGATAATCCTGACACTTCCAAGGTTGTGGACTCAGGTCCTACGGCAGCTTCCCGTTCCACAATGATAGTAGGAAAACTTGTGGAAAGGGCTGCTGAAGAAATGAAGAGCCGCTGGAATGAAGGCGATATCACCACAGAAGTGGAATACGAGCATCCTGAAGGATATCCATGGGATCAGAGCACCTTCAGAGGCGACGCATATCTCGGCTGGGGCTGGGGTGTGGCCTGCGTTGAAGTCGAAGTGGACAAGCTTACCAACGAAGTGAAGACAGTGGGAATCTGGACCAGCCACGATATTGGAAAGGCCATCGATGAACTTATTGTACACGGCCAGGTCAATGGTGGAATAATCCAGTCTCTCGGATATGCAAGTATGGAGAAACTGGAGAACAAAGGTGGTTTCTTCCGCCAGAAGAGAATGAGCGATTATGTCATACCTACAAGTATGGATTTCCCCCGCCAGTTCTATCATCTTCAGGAAAACCCATATCCATGGGGACCTCAAGGTGCCAAGGGAATGGGTGAGCTTGTATTCAATGGCGCCGATGCTGCATATGTAGATGCCGTCGAAAGAGCTCTTGGAACATCATTTAATTCTATTCCGATTCCACCGGAAGACATCGAGGAGGCTTTGAAGAAGAATGCTCAGTGAAGTTAAATTTACCTTGAATGGGAAGAAAATAATCTACCAAGGGGATCCCTTGAGAAGACTTTTGGATGTCATAAGGGAAGACTTGGGTTTCACAGGAACCAAAGAAGGGTGCTCCGAGGGAGAGTGTGGTGCCTGTTCTATTATAAAGGATGGTCGTCTTGTTACATCCTGTATTATTCCAATCGGTGCCTGCAATGGTAGTGATATCCTGACCATAGAAGGAATAAAAGATACTGAAAAGGGAGAGTGCATCGTCTCTTCCTTTGCTGAAGGCGGAGCCGTACAGTGCGGTTTCTGTATTCCTGGAATGGTAATGGCAGCCTACTATTTGTTGGAGAACAATCCTAATCCTACAGAAGAAGAAATCAGAATGGGAATCAGCGGAAACATCTGCAGATGTACCGGTTATGATCTCATTGTGGATTCCATTCTCATTGCAGCAAAGAAAGGGGAGGAAATATGGAAGAAGTAATGTGCTATATCCCTGAGAATCTGGAAGAAGCCCTTGCCATAATCGACGAAAGGGATGCAATGGTTCTTGCCGGTGGTTCGGATCTTATGGTAAGCGGAGCCAATGGAACAGGGGTGAATCCATCGTTTTCCCGTCCTGTAGTCATTATTTCAAATCTTCCTGAACTGAAGGGAATAAAAACAAGGGAAGACGGTTGGACTGAAATAGGCGCTCTTTCCACCAGCAGGGAAATTGCAGAAAGTCCTCTTGTCCATCCCTTGGTACGTAGTGCCGCATCCCAGATGGGTGCCGTTGCGCTTCGTAACAGTGCCACCATCGGCGGAAACATCGCCAATGCCAGCCCCAAGGGAGATATTCCTCAGCCTCTGATTCTTCTGGACGCAGAAGTTGTTCTCAAGAGCATAAGAGGCGAGAGAAGGATGAAAGTGGATGATTTCATTCTTGGAGCCAAGAAAACGAAGCTTGAAAGGGGAGAGATCATCTCTTCTATCTTGATCCCTCCTTCTGATCTCACCCATTACTACTACAGAAAAATAGGCATGAGAAGAGCCAACGCCATCAGTAAGCTCACCATCAGCATCGGAGCTGAAGTAAGGGATGGAAAGATTGTGGATTTCCGTGCTTCATCAGGAGCCGCAGGTCCAAAGGTCATAAGAAGCCATGAAGCTGAAGCTATTTTGGTAGGTAAGACCCTCTCTGAGCTTCCACTCTTCAAGGAAGAGTTTTTGGATGCATGGAATAGTGCAATATCTCCAAGAGCAATGCCTGAGTATAGACGTGGCGCTACAAGAAGAATGCTTTCATACTTCATCGATAGACTATCCTCCGGAGCAGAGGAAGGAAGAATCGAATAGGAGACAAAATGGTTATACATCACCCATCGACAGCTCTCGAGGCTGTAATGAAGAGAAAAGAGATTTCCAATAGCGTATACCTCTCCGGAGGAACCGAAGATTTGAGGCTTGGTGGACAGGGGGAAGGAAAAGAGCTTATCGACATAAACGGCCTCCTGCCTTCCCATATCATCAGACGGGCCGATGGTATGATAGAAATAGGAGCCCTTGCCACACTTCAGGATTTGATGGAATCGGATCTTATTCCTCAGTGTGTAAAGAAGGGGGCGGGTCTTTGTGCTTCCTTTGAAAAGAGAAACAGCGCCACCGTTGGAGGAAATATCGGTGCCAGACGTGACGATAGTTACCTTGGAGCTCTTTTTTCAGTTTTGGATGTGGTGATGCATACGGTTACTCCCCATGGCGAGGAAGATAAGAAGGTCTCCGAATATTTCCCTACAGAGTGTAGGAGGCTTATTGTCTATTTCCTTTTGGATCCAAAAAAAGAAGGTTATATCAGGCGCTTTGGAAATACTTCCTCCTCCCATGCAACGCTTATTGCGGCCAGGTGCGAAGATAGATACGCCTTGTCTGTAAAGGGAGCCAAGATGGTTTTTGGTTCATCTCCGGAAATCTATAAGGATGTAGAGTACATCTCCGATATAACCGGCAGCAAAGAGTATAAGAAGTATCTTGCTTCCATTGCATTCGAAGGAGGGAAATAATGGATATTAGATGTATCATCAACAATAAAAATGTAGTTCTCTCCGGCAAGGAAGACGAGAGACTGAGGGATGTACTCTATAGAAGCGGGTACAACAGTGTAAGAGACAGTGATGACGGAGAAGGTTTTGCAGGTAGCGATACCATCATCTTCAATGGAAAACTGAAATACTCCAACCTGATTCTCCTTTATCAAGCCCAAGGTGCCGAGATCAGAACTGCAGAGGGCCTTCTGAAGGGAAGAGAGCTGAACTATGTACAGAAGGCAATGATCAGTGCAGGTATTGTCCAAAGCGCATACAATGCCCCTGCTGCAGCTCTTATCCTCACTTGGCTCCTGGAACAGAAGCCGAATCCTACAAAAGATGAGATAAAGGAAGTCCTTTCAGGAATATTCATCAGGGATGCAGGCTATGAACACTACTATTTGGCTGTAAAGCTTGCAACGGAACTAAGGGACTATGGTGAATACAAATCTGAAATAGCACCATCCTTCAGACCGAAATTGAACATCATAGGTAAACCCTGTGACAAAATAGACGGAGCATCTTTGGTATCTGGAGAAAAAGTGTTTGTCGAAGATAAGGTTCCTCAGGATGCCTGGTGCCTCCATGTGCTGAGAAGCCCCTTCTCCCATGCATATATCAACTCCATAGATACCAGCGAAGCCGAAAAGCTTGATGGAGTGGAGGCCATTGTCACAGCCTTCAATTGCCCTGATATCTATTACATGCAGGCTGGACAGGGAAACCCTGAGCCAAGCCCCCATGACAGAAGGCTTTTCAATAGAAAGGTAAGGCATGTCGGGGATAGGGTTGCAGGTATCGTTGCAAAGAATAAAGAGATTGCAGAAAAGGCAGCTTCCCTAATTAAAGTGGAATATGAACCTTTGAAGGGTGTATACACTGTAGAAGAAGCCATGGCTGAAGGCGCTCCTCTGGTCCATAACGGAGTGGTGGAATATAGATCCGGCGCTCCAGACAATCTTGAGGAATACAACAAAGGACATGAGGATGAAAGGGAAGGAAAGGTTGTGTACCAGTTCCCTCTCCATGCCGATATAAGAAGAAACCTTGCAGCATCCAACAAGGGCCAGATCGGAGACGTTGAAAAGGGCTTTGAAGAGGCTGATGCCATTGTTGAGGCCACTTATCAGACAAGCCAGATCCAGCATACTCCTTTGGAGCCCCATGTCTGTTATGCCACAGTGGAAGGCGGAAGACTTGTAGTACACGCATCCACCCAGGTTCCTTACCATGTAAGAAGAATCGTAAGCTGGGTATGCCAGATTCCTGAAAACAAGGTCCATGTAATAAAGGAAAGAGTTGGAGGAGGATACGGCAGCAAGCAGGATATTTTGGTTGAAGATCTTACAGCCTATTGTGCCTGGATTACAGGTAAACCTGTATATTACAGAAATACCAGAGCCGAAGAATTCTATGCCAATAGTACCCGCCATCCAATGAGAGTCCACGTTAAGATCGGCGGAAAGAAAGACGGAACCATTACTGCCATCTTTATGGAAGTGAAGGCAAATACAGGTCCTTATGGCAACCATGCCTTGACAGTTCCTATGAACTCCTGTTCAAAGACTCTCCCTCTCTTTGCCGTGGACAACATGAAATATGATCTTGAGGTCTATTATACAAATACTCCGCCGGCAGGAGCTTACCAGGGATATGGAACCCCTAAGGGTACATATGGCCTTATGATGGCCATGGCAGAGCTCGCTGAAAAGCTTGGTGTTGATTATAAGACCATGGTGGAGAAGAACCACGTAGAATCGGGATATATGCTTGAAATCCTCAAGGGCCTTGGAGAAGGAAGGGAAGGTAATGTGGTCCCTGTAGGCTCCTGTGGCCTCACAGAAGCCATTGAAAAGGGCTGCAAGATGATAAAGTGGGGAGAGAAGGAAGAGAGTGGAGATCCGGATTGGAAGATAGGAAAAGGCTTTGCCATGATAATGCAGGGTTCAGGTCTTCCTGGTCTGGACCATGCTGAGGCCATAGCGAAGCTGGAGACAGATGGAACTGTAATCCTCAATAGCGGTGGAGCAGATATCGGAACAGGTTTGGATACCATAAGCGCCAAGATCGTCTCCGAGATACTCTGTCTTCCTATGGATAGAATCACTGTAGTTTCCGGTGATACTGATTCCTGTGCCTTCGATACAGGTGCTTATGCTTCAAGCGGCACCTTCTTCAGTGGCAACGCTTCCTTGGTTGCAACAAAGAAACTGAAGGAAATGATCCTTGAAGAAGCCGCAAAACAGATGGAGGAAGACAAAGAAGACCTGGATGTCAAGGCTCCGGGAGTGGTTTGGTCCAAGAAGAGTGGAAAAGAACTGACTTATGGTGATCTTTCCCATACTGCGATCAGCGGTTCAGGTAGAGGTCAGATCATAGCTCATGGTTCCTTTGTAACTACAGCTTCTTCAGTTCCTTATGGAGCCCACTTCGCTCAGGTTGCCGTCAACATCAAGACAGGAGAGGTCAAGGTCCAGAAGTTCTACGCTCTTCAGGATGCCGGAACTCCAATAAACCCTGA